>CAIWHY010000184.1 GCA_903912585.1 uncultured Thermoleophilia bacterium
AGCGCCGCCGCCCGCCGGTCGTGACGGAAGCGGGTGGGGGGAAGGCGGACGGCGCCCGCGAGGGGAGGAGGTCTAAGCGGGGTTGCTCGGGGGAGCCGCCGCCGAGGTCTACGTCCCGCTGGGGCGCTGCGCGAGCGTAGCCTTGATCTGCAGGGTCGAGCCGCCGCGCAGCACGGTCACCGTGACGCTGTCGCCGGGCTTGTGCTGCAGGATCGCGGCGGCGAGGTCCTCGGCGCTGGTGACAGCCGTACCGTCGATCGCCGTGATCACGTCGCCGCCGGTCAAGTACGTCTGGCCCTGGATCGCCGTCTGCTGGCTGCCGCCTTTGATCCCTGCCTTGGGCGCCGGGCTGGCGCCGGCGTCCTGAGCGACCAGCACGCCCTGGCTCGCGTTCACGCCGAGCGCCTTGCTGCTGTCGGCGCTCAGCGTCTGGCCCGACACGCCGAGGTAGGCGTAGCTCACGGTGCCGCTCGTCTTGAGCTGTGCCATGACCTTGGCGGCGGTGTCGATCGGCACGGCGAAACCGAGGCCCTGGTTGCCGCCCGACTGGGAGGCGATCTGCTCGTTGATGCCGATCACCTTGCCGGAGGAGTCGATGAGCGGGCCGCCGGAATTGCCCTCGTTGATGGCGGCGTCCGTCTGGATGCCGTTGGGGATCGTCGCGCCGTTGGGCGACTGCAGGTTGCGGCTGGTGGCCGAGACGATGCCCGAGGTCACCGAGAAGTCGTAGCCCAGCGGGTTGCCGATGGCGACGACGGGCTCGCCGGCCTGCACTTTGGAGGAGTCGCCGAGCTGGAGGACGACGAGCTTGGGCGCCTGGACCGGATCGACCTTGAGCAGGGCCACGTCGCTGGTCTCGTCGATGCCGGCGATCGTCGCCTTGACGCGGGTCGTCGCCGAGCCGGTGCCCTTGAAGACGACGGCCACCGAGCCCGCCTTGACGCCGTTGCTGAAGACGACGTGCGCGTTGGTGAGGATGTAGCCCTGGGCGGAGACGACGAAGCCGGAGCCGAGCGCCTGGGCGGTGGACGAGCTGGGACCGAACTGCGAGGACGACTGCTGGTCGAACGTCGAGAGCACTTCGACGACGCCGCCCGAGTCCTGCTTGTAGATCTGCGCGGCCGTCAAGGCGCCCGTGGTGAGTGCGGCCGTCTCGGTCGTGGCGGCGGACGACGAAGTCTGTTTGACCACCTTGGTCTCCACCGTCCGGAACGGCAGGATGCCGCTCACGGTGAGGAGGGTGACGAGGATGACGGCGACGGCGGCGCCGCCGGCGAACGTGAGCAGCGAGGATGGGAACTTGCGCATCTGCGCCTCCCGGTGCAGTGGGGCGGGACGTCACCTTTGTACCGCCGCACCCTTGGAGGCTGCTGAACGGCGGCTGAGAGCCGCCTGAGAATCGCGCCGGGTGCGGCGACGGTCGCCGCCCACCGCCCGCGCATATCTGACTCCGGCGCCGGTGGGGTAGAGTCCAGCCGATGGTCAAGGATGTCGGCATGACGTGCGCGGCGCCCCGAGGCGGGATGCGCGGCTTCGCCCGGGACCTCTTTTCGCGCGAGCTGCTCCGCTACCTGGGCCCGGGCTTCATCGTCACCATCGGCTTCATCGACCCCGGCAACTGGGCGACCAACATGGCCGGGGGGAGCCAGTTCGGCTACGAGCTGCTGTGGGTGATCACGCTGAGCACGCTGATGCTCATCTTCCTGCAGCACGTCGCGGCCCGGCTCGGCATCGTCACGGGCCGCTCCCTGGCCGTCAATGTGCGCAGCCACTTCTCGCGCCCGCTAGTCTGGCTGTTCGGCCTGAGCATCGTCCCGGCGCTGGTGGCGACGAGCCTCGCGGAGATCCTCGGCGGCGCGCTCGGCTTCCAGATCCTGTTCCACATCCCCCTGTGGGCGGGCGCGCCGCTGAGCCTGGTGCTCGTCGTGATCGCGATCCTCGGCCAGCGCTACGACCAGCTCGAGCGGCTCATCGTCGTCTTTCTCGCCTTCATCGCCATCGCCTACATCGTCGAGCTCTTCATCGTGAAGCCCGACATGGCGGCGGCCGCTCCGCACTGGCTCATCCCCAGCCTGTCCGGCGCCAGCATCCTGGTGGCCATGGGCATGCTCGGCGCCATCGTGATGCCGCACAACATCTACCTGCACTCCGACACCATCCAGTCGCGCGAGTGGGACTTCGGCGGCGGCAACCAGAAGAAGCTCATGCGCTACGAGCTGGTCGACACGACCCTCTCCATGGGCATGGGCTGGCTCGTGAACTCGGCGATGATCCTCGTGGCCGCCGCCGTGTTCTTCCGCCACGGCGTGAGCGTCTCGAGCATCCAGCAGGCGTCCCAGACGCTCAGGCCGCTGGCCGGCTCGCTGGCGCAGCTCATCTTCGGGGTCGCGCTGCTCGTGGCGGGCCTTGCCTCGTCGATCACGTCGTCGCTGGCCACCGCGAACGTGGTGACCGGGTACCTCGGCAAGCCGGAGGACCCGCACAGCCGGATCTACCGGCTCGGCCTTGTCGTCCTCGCGCTCCCAGCGGTGGTGCTCATCATGGTCGGGCTCGACCCGTTCAGAGCGCTGATCCTCAGCCAGGTCGTCCTGAGCATCCAGCTGCCGCTCACGATCGTCCCGCTGCTGGTGCTCACCCGGCGGCGTGCGGTGATGGGTGAGGAGCGGATGGGAACTCTGGGGGTAGCGACCGGCTGGTTCGTGGCGGCGCTCGTCGTCGGACTCAACGTGTTCCTGCTGTACCAGACATTCTGGGGCGGCGGAGGAGGCATCTAGCGATGGGACTGTACGCGCGCATCCTGGTGACGCTCGACGGCAGCAGCGTCGACGACGCCTTGCTCGACGACGTCGAGCGCCTCGCGGACGTGCTCGGCTCCACGGTCATGCTCCTGCGCGTGGCGCACTACCACACGCGCGACTCGCGCGTGGCCGAAGAGGACGAGGCGCGCGCCGATCTGGAGCGCGCCGAGGTGCGGCTCAAGGGCCACGGGTTCGCCGTGGAGACGGTGCTGGGCCACGGCGAGCCGGACGCGGTGATCGTCGAGCAGGCCGCGGCGCTCGGCGCCGACCTCATCGCCATGGGCACGCACGGCCACGGCTGGCTGGAGCGCCGGGTGCTCGGCAGCGTCGCCGACCGCGTGCGTCACCACAGCGACGTGCCGCTCCTGATCGTCAAGAGCCGGGCCGAAGGCGGCTGAGAGGCGACAAGCGCCGTTGCGCAGACATAGACTGCACGCGGGGCAAGTCCGAGTCGCGGGTGGAGGAGTGAGCTATGGCCGATCAATCGCGCTCGTGGTGGTCGCGGAACTGGAAACGGATCGCGATCGTCGTGGGCGTCCTCGTCGTACTCTTCATCGGGGGCTCGGCCGTCGCGGCGCGCTTCACCGAGAGCAACCGCTTCTGCGGGTCGGACTGCCACGAGATGTGGCCGTACCGCGACACGTGGACGGCCTCGACGCACAAGGCGACCAACTGCGTCCAGTGCCACATCCCGCCCGGACCGTTCAACTTCGTCAAGACCAAGCTCGCGGCGTCGCGCGAGATCTGGGTGCACTACACCGGCCAGGTGAAGGCGCCGATCCTCGTCACGCGCCACATCCCCAACTCCGCCTGCGACCGGAGCGGCTGTCACACGAGCGCCCAGACCAGCAAGACGATCCCACTCGGCACGCCGGCGCCGGTGACCTTCAAGCACGGCAGTCCGGGCCACACCAAGCAACTCTGCATCGCCTGCCACGCCTCGCTCGTGCACCAGGGCGCGCCCGGGGTGACGGCGGCGCCGGCCAACTCCATGTCGACCTGCTTCAACTGTCACACGACCGGCACGACCAAGTGCGACTACTGCCACCAGCCGCCTCACGCTCCGCGCGGCCCCTGCCAGAACTGCCACAGCATGGGCGCCTGGTTCGGCGGCAAGAACTTCGCGCATCCGCAGCCTCTCGTCGGCAAGCACGCGCAGATCGCCTGCCAGCAGTGCCACACCAAGGGCGTCTCGGTGAAGCCGGACGGCTGCGTCAACTGCCACGGCGACCACCACGGCGGGCTGCCCAACTGCGACATGTGCCACGTGCTCGCGCACTTCGTGCCGAGCACCTTCTCGCACCCGCAGGAGGGGCCGCACGTGCCCAAGGGCGACCAGCCGCTGCAGTGCAGCGCCTGCCACACCGCCGGTCTCGGCCAGAAGGGCACCTGCCCCTGCCACGGCAACAACCCGCCGTCGGGCGGCGGATGATCCGCACCTTGCCTGCCGCGAGCGGCTGAGCCGGAAACGGCTGAGCCGGAAACGGCCGCGAGGGACCCCGGGGGGCCGGGCGCCGCAGGCAGAT
>CAIWHY010000185.1 GCA_903912585.1 uncultured Thermoleophilia bacterium
AAGCTGCATAGGTCGAGCAGCAAATCCTCGACGAGCTCAGGTGGCGGTGGCACGAAAGCGGCCGAACACGGGTTGTAGCTGCTGCCGCCGATCCAGTTCTGGACGGTCCGGATCTTCCCGCCAGTCCCTTCGAGCCGAGAGCCGGAAAGGAGCCTGCGATGTATCTCCAGGAGTCGCTCGAGGGAGAGGTCCTCGTCGCTCTGGACGCTTCGCGCCGCGTAGACCATGGCCTCGATGTTCCCGAGGACCTCGGAGGCCGTGACGTCGGAACTGGCCTCGCCAAGTGCTCGCGCAGCCTCGGCCTCGAGCAGGCGGCGCGGCCCGATCTCGAGACCTTCGATCCTGGATGAGGCGACCGCTTCCGCACGCAGCAGCAACCGTGCCAGAGCCTCCGTGTCGACCAGGGCCCTGGCTCCGAGGTTCAGGCGGGTGATCGCGGCCTCGGCATCCGCGACATCGGCCGCCACCGTCCCGTCGAGAACGACCGGGCGGCCCATGAGCAGGTCGGGAACGTAGGCCGCATACTCGCAGGACTGACGGTCCTTGCGGGGCAGGCCAGCAGTGATTTCGCTCTGCCAGTGCTTGCGGACGACCGTCGCCATGCTTCCTCCTTAGTGACGGTTATTGTACAACCTTCACTATGAACGGTCCATGGTGACGCTTCACTCGGGCCCGACCCGGTGGTCGTTTGCGCCGGCCTCGCGATCTCAGGCCTGCCGGCCGGCGTTCGGCCCTCGCGACCTGGGCTGTCGCCCGCCGCGGAGTAGGATGAGCCATGGCTGCACGCCCATCCATCGAGGTACCGGCCGCCGGCAGCCGCCCCTTCACGAAGTGGCTGCCCGGGGTAGCGACGCTCAAGGGGTACCGCCGCGGCGACCTGCGCGGCGACCTCGTCGCCGGCCTCGCCGTCTCCGCGCTCCTGATCCCGCAGGGGATGGCGTACGCCGAGCTCGCCGGCTTGCCCGCGGTCACCGGCCTCTACACGACGGTGATGGCGCTGCTCGCCTACGCCGTGTTCGGGCCGTCGCGCATCCTCATCCTCGGCCCGGACTCCGCCCTGGCGCCGCTCATCCTCGCCGCCATGCTGCCGCTGGTCGGCGCCGGCGGCGACCCGGCCAAGGCGATCGCCCTCGCCTCGGCGATGGCGGTCATCATGGCCGTCATCTGCTTCGTCGCGGGGTTCGCGAAGCTCGGCGTCATCACCGAGCTGCTCTCGAAGCCGCTGCGCGTGGGCTACCTCAACGGCGTGGCCATCGTCGTCGTCGTGAGCCAGCTCCCCAAGCTGTTCGGCTTCAGCGTCGCAGCCGAGAGCACGCCGGCGCGCCTGCGGGAGTTCGCCGCCGGCGTCCTCGACGGGCGCACCAACGCGGCCGCACTCGCCATCGGGCTGGCCTGCCTGGTGCTGCTGTTCGCCTTCAAGGCGCTGGCGCCCAAAGTGCCCGCCGTCCTGATCGCCGTCGTGGGCGCGACGGTCGCAGTGGCGGCGCTCGGGCTCGTGGCCCACGGAGTCGCCGTCGTCGGGCCGGTGCCGCAAGGGTTCCCCGCCCCGGCGCTCCCGTCCTTCCCCGCCGGCGACATGGGTCGCCTCACGCTGGCCGCCTTCGGCATGGCCTTCATCACGCTGGCGGACACCTCGGCGCTGTCGCGCACGTTCGCACTCAAGTACGGCCGCAAGGTCGACCCGGACCAGGAGATCGTCGCGCTCGGGGCCGCGAACCTGGCCGCGGGGCTCTTCCAGGGCTTCCCCGTGAGCGGCAGCGCGTCCCGCACCGCCGTCGCCGAGGCGGCGGGAGGCAAGAGCCAGGTGGTCGGCGTCGTAGGGGCGCTGACGATCGTCCTGCTCCTGCTCTTCGCCGGAAGCCTGACCACCTACCTTCCGCAGGCGGCGCTGGCCGCCGTCGTCATCGTCGCCGGGACGGCGCTGTTCGACCTGGCCACGATGCGCTGGCTGTGGCGCGTGCGCCGCTCCGAGTTCGTGCTCTGCCTCGCGGCGCTCCTGGGTGTGGCGATCGTCGGCGTGCTGCAGGGGATCGTGATCGCCATCGTGCTCTCCCTGGCGGCCTTCCTGCAGCGGGTGTGGCGGCCCTACGACGCGACCCTCGGTCGCGTCCCCGGCCGCCACGGCTACCACGACGCCGCGCGCCACCCCGAGGCACGTCAGGTGCCGGGGATGCTCATCTTCCGCTTCGACGCGCCGGTGTTCTTCGCCAACGCCGAGCACTTCTCCCGCTGCGTCAAGAAGCACATCGCGGAGCGCGGCGAGCCGGTGCACCACATCATCATCGCCGGCGAGCCGATCACCGACATCGACACGACCGGGGCCGAGGCCCTGCGCGACCTCATGGACGACCTTGCGGCCGACGACGTGACCTTCGCCTTCGCGGAGCTCAAGGGGCCCGTCAAAGACCGGCTGCGGAGCTACGGCGCCTTCAAGGAGATCGGCAAGAGGAACTTCTTCTCGACGATCGGCCACGCGATCACGGAGTACCTGGCGGAGGCCGGCGGCGACCCCCTCGAGTGGGTCGACGACTACGACGGCGAGAGGACCACGCCGCAAGACGGAGCGCAGGCCACGCCGCAAGACTGAGCGCACGTCGGGCCGAGCGAGATGAGCGTCGGGCGGGAGGAACGTCGGGCCGGGCGGACCGTCGTGAGCAGGCTCACGATCGCGTCGCGGCCGCAGGCGAACACCGTCGGCGCCCTCACGTCCTCGGGCGAGCACGAGCTGAAGGCGTTCATCGCCGTCGCCGCGGCGTCGATCTGTCGCGGCCCAACTCCCACAGCGAACCGCGCTGCCTCGCCAGCGCCGGCGACCCTGCTACCAACCTTCTCGTACACCACGCCCTGGGACGCTAGCCCGCGCTACTTCGCCAGCCGCGGTGCAAGCCTCGCTTCCGAGACGCTCACGGGGACAGGGGCCATCGTGGCCGTACGCGCGGCGCGGCCGCTGCCGATCGTCAGCCTCAGGTTCTGCATGAGGAACTCGCCGAGGAGGCGGCTCTCGAGGGCGCCGCCGGTCACGGTGAGCGCAAGGCGGCCGGCGGCACTGTAGCGGCAGACGAAGCTCGCGCCGCAGAGGGCGCGGCCGCGGGCGACGAACGCGCCCCGGCTGCGGCTGAAGGGGCCGGTGCGCAGGCTCGCGCCGTTGATCGTCAGCGTGAAGCCGGCGCGCTGCAGCAGGGCACGCGCGACGCGCACCCCCTTGAGCGCGAAGCGCGCCCTCGACGAATGGCGAACGTCGATCCGCGTACTGACGGTGGCGGCGCGCAGGTCGACCGGCCCGGCGCTCGCCGAGCCGGCGACGATCGCGCCGCTGCCCGCGGGGCGGGCGCTCGCGGCGGCGAAGGTCGCCGTGCAGGCGACCGGCACGTCCGGCTGGTCGAGCGCGTGGCCGTTGAGCAGCGTCACGGGAAGGCCGCCGGCGGCGGCGGCGAGCAGAGCGCCGGCAAGAGGGCCGCTGCGCACGTCGAGCGACCAGCGCCTCGTGCGCGAGTCGATCGTGAGAAGTACGCGCGCCTGCCGCTGCCAGCGGCGCGGATGCCAGTCGGCGGTGTAGATCATGTGCCCGGCGACGTTGCGGTGACGCCACGCCGTGGCCGGCACCGTGGCGCTCTCGCCGCCGACCGCGAAGCCGACCTCGTGGGACCTGGCCGCGGTTCCGCCGCCGAGCGCAGCCTTGTAGGCGGCAACTCGGTCGGGCAGGGCGGCGCCGACGAGCTGCAGGTCGTAGCTGCTGGCACCGCGACGGCTGAAGCGGAGCGAGCGCGGCTGGATACGTGCGAAGCGGGCCACGGCGGTGACGCCGCC
>CAIWHY010000186.1 GCA_903912585.1 uncultured Thermoleophilia bacterium
GCCGCCCGCCCCGTCTTCACGCGCTTGTCCCGCCGTCTACCTGCGGTCGTATGTTTGTCCCGCCGTCTACCTGCGGTCGTGTGCGCCGGGGTAGACGTCCAGGAAGTGCCACTTGCCGGCCGTGCGGTTGCCGGCCGGGTCGGTCGCCACGATGCGCCAGCTGTAGCTGCCGGTCCGCAGCGTGCAGTGCCAGGTGGCGAACAGCCGCCGGCCGACGGGCCGCCAGCCGAGCTTCTTGGTGACCCTGTGGCCGCCGTAACGCGTGATCACCAGCTTGGCCCTGAGGCTGGTCGCGTAGCGGTCGCCGAGCTTGTACAGGAAGCGCGCGTTGCCGCCAGTCCAGGCCTGCGGCCGGCCGATGTCGCGCACCGTCGGCTTGGTCTTGTCGATCCGTACCTGGCAGCTCTTGGCCGCCTCGACGTTGCCGGCCGTGTCGGCGGAGCGGTACTCGACCGTGGTCACGCCCTGCGGCTTGATGCTCACGCTCGTGCCCTTGGTCCAGGCGCCCGTGCCCACGCGATACTCGGTGTAGGCGACGGGTGCGCCGCCGACAGACGCGGTGGCGGTGAACGTCAGCCTCACGGTGCGCCGCACCCAGTTCGACGGGACGCCCTCGACCGTGGTCGTCGGCGGCACCATGGGATGGCTGAGGATGGTGCCGTTGTAGCCCACGGCCCAGGCGTGGCCGTTGCTGGACGCGTCGAGTGCGACGAGGGTCGTGTTGGCCCAGGCATCCCCGTCCTGCGCCCAGGTCGCGCCCCCGTCGTGGGTCACGAGGATGACCGAGGAGAGAGTGCGCACCGGCGGAATGCCGCGGGCCCCGGCAAGTCTGGTCTGGGGCCTGCCGATCGCCCAGCCGTTCTGGGCGTCGACGAACTTGACGTCCGCCATCGCGTTGATCGTCGCGCCCGCGGGCGTGACGGCCGGCACGGTCTGTGCGGCCCAATGAGCCCCGCCGTCGCTCGTCGCGACGATGACCGGCGAGTCGACGTAGGTGCTGTCCTCACTGTAGCCGACCGCCCAGCCGTGCGTGGCGTCGGCGAACGAGACACCGTTCAGCGAGTAGGCGTCGACGCCGGCGCTCTGCGCCGTCCACGTGTCGCCGCCGTCGGAGGTCACGAGGATCACGGCCTTGTTGGTGAGGGTGGTCGCGTCGTACTGGCTGCCGACCGCCCAGCCGTGCGTGGCGTCGACGAAGCTGACACCGTTGAGCCAGGCCTCGGCAGTCAGCGTGGGCATGGTCGTCGGCGCCTTCCACGTGGTGCCGCCGTCGAGCGTGCGGATGATCGCGCCCTGCTCGCCGACCGCCCAGCCGTGCGTGGCGTCGAAGAAGTCGACAGCGTAGAGCGCGGGGAACGCGTCGAGCGGGGCCTGGGACCACGTCGCACCGCCGTCGCTGGTGGTGCACACGAGGGCGACTCTGGTGCCGTGGATGATGTCGCCTACGGCCCAGCCGTGCTGGGCGCCGGCGAAGTCCACGTCGTACAAGTGGCTACCGGCGTCTGTCAGCGCAGTCTTCTCCGTCCAGGTCGCGCCGCCGTCGCTGGTTGCGGCGAACATCGCGAAGCCGGCGTTGTCGTAGCCGACCGCCCAGCCGTGCGACGCGTCGAGGCTGCTCACGGCGTTGATGTCGTCGCCGGTCAGGGCGCCACGGTACGTCCAGGTGACGCCGCCGTCGGCGCTCGTCTGGAGGTCTCCGCCGACGCCCGCCACGCAGAGCTTGCCGGTGGCGCCGGTCGGGGCGACCCCGGCCAAGGTGACCGCGTTCGCGCTCTGGCCGAGACTCCACGTCCAGTCGCTCCCACTGACGGAGCCGCGCAGCACCTCGCCCTTGTAGCCGACGGCGACCGCGCTCGTCGAGGTCGCGAAGACGTCCGCGGTCAGGAACGACCCGGCCAGCCCGGTGATGGCCGGTTGCCTGGTCCACGTGCCCCCGCCGTCGTTGGTCGCATAGACGACCGCGCCGTGGGCGACAAGGTCCTGGCCCACGGCCACGCCATGCGACCCGTCGCTCGAGATCGCGACGTCGTAGAGCAGCGCATCGTCGGCCGCGATGCCGGCAGACTGCGTGTGCCAGCTCGTACCGTCGCTGGTCGCGTAGATGATGGGCGCTTCGGTCCACGGGGAGTGGCTGTAGTCGTAGTCGGCGCCCGCGACCCAGCAGTGGCTGCCGTCGGTCGCGGAGAGACCGGTGAAGAACGTGTCGTGGCTGGTCACCTCGCCGAGGTCGAAGGCCTTGTGCCAGGTGGCGCCGCCGTCGTTGCTCTCCACGACGATCGCCACTTCATAGTAGGCCGAGCCGGTGTAGACCTCGACCGCTCCCGCGGCCCACAGGTGCGTGGCGCTGGTGAACTTGACGTCCCTGAGGAGGACATAGTCAAGCCCGGGGTAGTCGCCGAGGAGCTGGCCGTACATGTCGACGCCGGTCCACGTGGCGCCGCCGTCGTGACTGTACGCCACGTTGGAGGAGCCCGCCCCGTAGCTCGAGCCGGTGATGCAGAGGGAAGCGCTCGCCCCGCTGCCCCACGAGGCGACGCCTGTAGCGCCCGATCTCGCGCTGAGCCCGTGGGCCGTGGGGCCGCCGCTGACGCTCACCGGCAGGCCGCTGCGCGGCTTCCACGTCGCGCCGCCGTCGCTGCTCACGATGAGTGTCGAGGCCGTGTCGAGGCCGATGAAGCCGTTGGCGGCACGCACGCTCCCAGGGGCAGCGAGGCCGAGCGCGGCGAGGCCGCCGCCTGCGGCCCAGCCGTGATCGGCATCCGTGAACGCCACGCCGCCGAGGAACGCGCCGGTCGGCAGCGGCTGCTGCAACTGCCACGGCACCATGGCGTCGGCGGCGAAGGTCGCCACGATCGTGTGGTCGGCCGCGGTGGCGTTGGCGAAGGTGTAGGTCTCGACCGCTCCCACCGACACGCCGTCGACCTTGACGTCGGCGACGTGGAAGGTCGGGGCGGGGGTGATGAGGAAGGTCGTCGGCGTGCCCGCCGTCACCGCTTGCGGGACGTTGGGCAGCACCGTGCCGTCGAGGCCGGTGTAGGGGACGATGGTGGGCGGAGTGGCGCCGGCCGTGGCCGCACCGACGCCCACGCACGCGAGCAGCAGGAGCAGCGCCAGGACGGCGGCGAGGGCGAAGCGCCACCGCCGCGCGTGTGGAGCCCGACTCACGGGGCCGTGTCTGCCGCGAGAACGCGGGACGGAGTGAACGAGGGCGTGCGACATGGCAAGCTCCTTTGACTCGGCTCCCGGGCGGCCCCCTCGGACGCCCGCAACGCGTTGCCGCCGCATCCCCGGCGGGGAGCGGCGGCATCCTGCGGTCAGTATCGGCGGCAGGGTCTGTGAGTTGGATTTACCCCCGAGGCTTCACGGCCTAGCCGTTGCGCCTTGCGCGCCAGCACCGGTTCCGCCCCGCGGGCTCACACCGACTTCGGGTTGAGGACCACCTCGAATCCGTAGCCGGCCGCCTCGGCGACGCCGCGCAAGGCGTTGCGCAGGGCGGCGTAGTCCCACGCGTAGTCGTAGTCCTTGCCGAACAGGCGGGAGACCTCCTCGATGCTGCCGGAGCGCTCCTTGCCGCCCGTCTTGTACGTCCCGGCGGAAAAGCCGGCGCCGGGCGCGAAGTCGTCGCCGCCGCTCGAGACGCCCGAGCCTCTCTCGATGAGCATCTCCCAGAAGCGCACGGTGCGGGCGCCGTCGTCGACCCGGGCCTTGCACTTGTAGGTCAGCTTCTTCTTGCTGAGGAACGACTTGCGCTCGGCCAGCACGGCCTCCCCGGTCAGGATGCCGTCCTTCTGTGGTTGCAGCACCACCGGCGAGGCTCCGCCGGCGGCGATCAGATCGTCCTGGAGCGACATGGCTCTCCTTTCGCGGATGCAGTGCACGAACCGTATCGGCGAAAGACGGGCGGCCACTTTAGCTCGGGGCGGCGGGCGGCGTATACTTCTGCGCATGTCGAAGCGGACCCGCATCACGATCACGGCCGCGATGGCGCTCGCGCTCTGCGCGAGCCTGGTCGCGGCCCTCACGCTCGCGCAAGCGCCCGGCGCGAGCGCCGC
>CAIWHY010000187.1 GCA_903912585.1 uncultured Thermoleophilia bacterium
AGCGCACCGGTCGGATTGTTGGGGTTGTTGAGCACGATGAGCTGCGTGCGGTCGTCGACGAGTGCCCTCAGGTCGTCGATGTCCGGCAGATAGCCGTCGCTCTCGCGCAGGCGCAATGCCTTGACCGTCGCGCCGAGCGCCGCGGGCACGGAGAAGAGCTGCAGGTAGGTCGGCTGGACGCAGACCACCGTGTCGCCCGGCTCGACGAGCGCGAAGAGGGCGAGGAAGTTGGCGCCGATGGCGCCGATGGCGACCAGCACGTTGCCGGCGCCGATGCGCTCGCCGTACAGCGCCGCGACAGCGGCGCGCAGCCCCGGCGAGCCGGTGATCTCGCCGTAGTCGAGCCGGGTGTGGCGCAGGCGACGCAGCACGCCGTCGGCGTCGCCGCTCAGCGCCAGCAGTTCCTCGAGGCGCAGCGAGTCGACGCAGGTCTCGGCGGTGTTCCACGTCGCGGTCGTCTCGTGGGCGTTCATCCACTGCTCGACCAGGAACGGTTCGATCTGCACGGGTGCCTCCTCGGAAAGCGAACGGAGCGCCGCGGCCGGGCGCGGGCGTTGCCGTCAATATACAGGTCGGCTCATCGGGCTTGGAGCTTCGCCCCTCCGAGATGGAGAATCGCGCGGAAGCGACAGCTACGGAAGAGGGTCGTCATGCGCCTGCGCTACTTCACCTGCGATGTGTTCACCGGCACCCGCTTCGGCGGCAACCAGCTGGCCGTGCTGCCGGAGGCGGAGGGTCTCAGCGACGAGCAGATGGGGCAGATCGCACGCGAGTTCGACTACTCGGAGACGACGTTCGTGCTGCCGCCGCGCGCCGGGCGCGACCGCCGCGTGCGCATCTTCACGCCCGGCGGCGAGGTGCCCTTCGCCGGGCACCCCAACATCGGCACGGCGTTCGTGCTGGCGACCATGGGCGCCTTCGGCCCACTCGAGGAGCCGTGCGAGGTCGTCTTCGAGGAGGCGGCCGGGCTCGTGCGGGTCGCCATCCACCGGCGTCCCGAAGGAGGGATCTGGTGCGAGCTCACGGTGCCGCAGGCGCTCACGCTCGGCGCGGCGGTGCCGGCGGCGTCGGCCGCCGCCGCGGCGTCCCTCGCGGAGGCCGACATCCTGACGACGGCGCACGCGCCCCTCGTGGCTTCCGTCGGCCTTCCGTTCGTGATGGCAGAGCTCACCGGCCGGGAGGCGCTGGCGCGCGCCCGGCCCGATCTCGCCGTCTTCGAGGCTCTCGTCGCCGAGGGCATGGAGGAGCCGATGCTGCACCTCTACGTGCGGAGCGGCGACGAGTTCGACGTCCGCGCGCGCATGTTCTCGCCGCTCGACGGCATCCCCGAGGACGCAGCGACGGGCAGCGCCAACTGCGCGCTCGCCGGGCTGCTGGCGCACCTCGACGAGGCGGCCGACGCCGATCTCAGCTGGCGCATCGCCCAGGGTGTCGAGATGGGGCGGCCGAGCGTCCTCGAGGCGCGCGCCGAGAAGCGGGCCGGCGCGGTCGAGCGCGTGAGGATCGGAGGGGAGAGCGTGCTGGTCTGCGAGGGTCTCGTCGAGGTCTGAGCGCGCCCCGCACGGTCTGAACCGGCGTGCTCCGCGGCGCCGGCAGCGGCCCCCCGGCGCACTCTGCGCGGAGCGCCGGCCTGCGGCCCTCTTCGCGCCGCAGGCCCAGGCTCGCTGCGCGTGCCCCACGAGCAGGATGAAGGGCCGGGTCGTGTTCGCCGGACCCCCGCAGGGGTCGTCCGGCCGTCCTTCTTGAGCCTCGCGGCCAGAGCGCGTCGTCGCTGAGGTAGAGTCAAGCGGTCAAGCCACCACCGGAGGTCCCCCGTGGACAGCGAGCCGTCCTTCTCAGCCCCGACCGTGACTTCCGAGGCTGCCGACTCCCGTGCGTCCGGCCCCGCCGCCGACCTCGGCCGCGCGATCGCGGAGCAGGTCGGGCGCGTCATCGTCGGCAAAGCCGACCAGACGCGCCTCCTCACCGTGGCCCTGCTGGCCGACGGCCACGTGCTCCTCGACGACGTGCCCGGCGTTGCCAAGACGCTGCTCGTGCGCACGCTTTCGGCCGCGCTCGGCCTGGACTTCTCGCGCATCCAATGCACCGCCGACCTGTTGCCGGCCGATGTGACGGGTTCGATGATCTACGACCAGAGGCGCGGCGAGTTCGAGTTCCGCCCGGGGCCGCTGTTCGCCAACATCGTGCTCGCCGACGAGATCAACCGCGCCACGCCGCGCACGCAGTCGGCGTTCCTCGAGGCGATGGAGGAGCGCGGCGTCACCGTGGACGGCACGACGCACGCGCTGCCGGGGCCGTTCATGGTCCTCGCCACGCAGAACCCGGTGGAGCTGAAAGGGACCTTCCCGCTGCCCGAGGCGCAGGTCGACCGCTTCCTGCTGTGCCTGCGCATGGGGTATCCGAGCCATGACGACGAGACGCTGATGCTGGAGCGGTTCCGCAGCGGCGATCCGCTCGCTGAAGTGAGCGCCGTGGCCGGCGCGGACGACCTGGCGGCGGTCCGCGCCGCGGTGCGCGCCGTGCACGTCGCCGGCGACGTCGCGCACTACATCGTGGCGCTCACGCGCGCCACGCGCGAGACGCCGCTCCTGCGCCTCGGCGCCAGCCCGCGCGCCTCGCTGGCTCTGCAGCACTCCGCACAGGCGGCGGCCGCGCTCGCCGGCCGTGACTTCGTCACGCCCGACGACGTGCAGGCGCTCGTCGAGCCGGTGCTGGCGCACCGCCTCCTGCTCGCCCGCGACGCCGCCATCGACGGCCGATCGGGCGCCGACGTGCTGCGCGAGGTCGTCGCGGTCGTGCCGGTGCCGGCCGAGAGCGGCGAGGACGGCGCCGGCCGCGCCGGTACCGTCGTCGAGCCCGCGGCCGGCGAGGGTACGCCCGCGGCCGTCTGACCCGGACGCCGCGGTGCGCCTGAGATCCATCCTCTGGGCCTGCCTCGCCGGGCTCGCGCTGGCGGCGCTGCTGCACTCCGGCGCGCTCGTCTTCGCCACGCTCGCGGCCTCGGCGCTGGCGGCGCTCGTCGTCGGCGCGCGCCGACGACTGTTCGTGGCCGTGACCTTCGAGCGCACACTCTCTCGCCGCGTCGTCGATTGGGGCGGCGAGCTCGAGATCGCTATGAGTATCACCAACGCCAAGCTGCTCCCGCTGGTGTGGATGCGCGTACACGACGAGTGGCCGCACGGCCTCGAGCCTCAAGGGTTCGCGCTCAGCCCGATGACCCATCTCGGGAGGCAGGCGTTCGTGCAGACCGTCTCCGTGCGCTGGTACGAGCGCCTGCGGCGGCGCTACCGGGTGCGCTGCACCGAGCGCGGGCTGCACCGGTTCGGACCCATCGAGCTGGAGGCCGGCGACCCCTTCGGCATCGCCGGCATGGACAGGGTGCTGGAGGCCCCGGCGGAGATCTCCGTGCTGCCCAAGGTGCTCCGCATCCCCGGGTTCCAGCAGTTCCTTGGTCACCCGCTCATGGAGGAGACGGTCACGCACTCGCTGGCGCACGACCCCACGGCCCTGCGCGGCATCCGCCCCTACCGTCCCGGCGACTCTATGCGCGCCATCAACTGGCGCGCCACGGCGCGGACCGGCGAGCTGCAGACCAACGAGTTCGACCCCACGTCGCTGGCGGCGGTGCGGCTGCTCCTCGACGTGCGCTCGCTGCAGAAGGCCTGGGAGGGGATCGACCCGGAGCTGATGGAGCTGCTGTGCGTGGTGACCGCCTCGCTGGCGTCCGCATTCGCGGAGCGCGGCTTCGGCGTCGGGCTGGCTTCCAACGCGATGCTCTCGCGCGACTGGGGCGCCGTGGACGTGCCGGCCGAGCAGGGCGCGCTGCCGGAGGTGCTCGAGACCCTGGCGCAGATGCGCTCGTTCTCGGCGCGCGACTTCGGCTACGTGCTCGCGGAGGAACTGGCCGACGCCGGCAGCCGGGCGGACTGCGTCGTCGTGACGGCGGCGCTGCGGCCGGGCGAGCGCGCCTACGTCGCACGGCTGCGGGCCGAGCGGCCGACGCGCGTCGTCCACGTGGGCGCGCCGCACGCGGAAGAGGCGCCGCTCGTCGATCTCGTGGTGCCGCGCGACTTTGATTGGAGGGCGAGCGATGCGCTCCCGTTCGTGGTCTGAGACCGCGACGCTCGTGCTGGGCGCCGTCGTCGACGGTGTCTGGTGCGGCGCCCTTGCGGCAGCCCTCGCGGGAGCCTCGTGGCCGCTGCTCGCGCTGTTTGCCGCCGGCGTCATCCTCTGCGGCGCGCTCGTGGCGCGAAGGCTCGACATGGGTGGCCGCGGCGCCGGGGACGGCGCCGGAGCTTCAGCCGGCGATCGCGGCGTCCTCGCCGCCCGCCTGCTCGCCGTGGGGCTCGTCGTCGGTGCGGCCGGCGTCCTGCTCCTCGCCGGCCGCGCTTGGGATCACCCGGCGCTGCTGTGGCAGGCGGCGGGCGACGCCGTCTTCGCCGCCGGC
>CAIWHY010000188.1 GCA_903912585.1 uncultured Thermoleophilia bacterium
GACGTCGCCGCGAGCATCATCCGCGACGCTCTCGTGGTCGCCGCGCCCTCAGCCGGCCGGTCAGACTGACCAGAGCCAAGCCGAGCGCCGCCCCCGCGGCGTTCACGACGACGTCGCTGAGCTGCCCATCACGGTAGGGCAGCGGCACCTGCACCAGTTCGATCAAAGCCCCCAGCCCGATTGCGTAGACGCCCGCCCACAAGAGCGCGCGCGGCGAGACGGGCCACCCGCCGAGGGCCACGGCGGTGACGAACGCGAGTAGCGCGTACTCGCCGAAGTGCGCCGCCGACGCCGCCAGGTCGTCGTGGCCGGCGGCGATGGCGTGCACGGCGCCGTGCGTGGGCAGCGCGCCGAAGACGATCACGACGAGCGTCCAGGCGATCGCCGCGACGCGCCAGGCTCGCGGCCCGTGCATCACCCGTTGCCGGCTGCGTCGCCGGGCGCCCGGGGTCCCGGCGCTCCCGTGACCGGCCCCGTTCTCGACTGAGGGGCCGGGGCACCGCCGAAGCTCTCCCGGCCAGACTCGACCAGCACAGCGACCGCCCCCTCGTGCACGTCGATCTCGGCGCCAGGCGCGTCGACGAAGTTCCCCAGACCGAGACAGCCCGCGGCGGGGAGGACGCCGCGCGCGAGGGAGTAGTCGAAGCCCGCCAGCGTGACGACGGCGTCCGCGCCGAGCGGGACAAGAGACACGCGCGTGCGAGGCTCGGCCTCGAGCACCACCTTTGCTCGCGCGACCAGGACGCGCACGCTGAGATCAGGTGAGGCGAGCCGCGCGGGCACTCCGCGCTCCGCCAGGCGCCGCAGTATGGCCAGGTGGCCAAGGGTGTGATCGAGCGCGCCGAGCGCGCCGGCGAGCACCAGCTCTCCGGCGCCGCGGCGCAGCGCCTCGGCCACCGCCAGCTCGCCGTCGGTCTGGTCCTTGCGCGTTGGGTGGCGCACGGTGGCGACGCCGAGCCCGGCGAGGCGCTCGGCGTCGGCGGGCGGCAGCGAGTCGAAGTCGCCCACGACGACGTCGGGCGCACCGCCGTGGCCGAGCAGGAAGCGGGCGCCGCCGTCGGCGGCGACCACGAGCCCGGCGGCGGCTGCCCACGAGCGGTAGTAGGCCGCGTCTTCGTAGGTGCCGTCGAGGAACACGACGGCGAGCGTCGTCCTCGACGGATGCCGCGGCTCGGCGCCTGCGGCCGCGGCGTTCACGGCTGCGCCGTGCGGCCGCGCCCCGGGAAGGCCGCGTCGTAGGCCTTGAGCAGCGGCCACAGCAGCAGCGTCGTCACGATCCCCTCCGGCACCAGAAACAGCAGGTTGTAGGTGGCCGCGTACATCCACCAGTTCTCCCACTGGGGCGCATACGACGCGAAGTAGATCGCCCCCGAGGCGAAGTGGAAGCAGAAGCGGGCCGCGAACGCCGCGCAGACGGCCAGTGCAAGGGTGCGCCAGCCACGCACGTCGACGAACCCCGCTGCCCCGAGCGCCATGAACGCCAGCGGGTAGTCGAGCGCCGCCTGGAGCGGCTGGTAGACGAAGGCGCCGGGCAGCACGAGCTGCAGGAGGCCGTAGAGCAGGCCGGCGGTCGCGCCGGGCACGACTCCGCGGCGGACCGCAACGAAGATGATGGGGAGCGCCTCGAGGCTCACGGAGCCGCCCTGGGGCATCATGAACAGGCGCAGTTGCCCGAGCACCGCCGCGAGGGCGACGGCCACGCCGATCTCGGCGAGCGCCTGCACGCCCCAGTGCGTGGGGTCGAGATTCAGGCGCTCGCGCACGTCGATCGCCTGGCCGCTGGAGGAAAGTGACTGACTGCTCATGCTGCGATCTCTCCCTTCGCTGGCATTACCCAGCAGCGCCGTGAGGCGCCGCCACCCCGAGGGTGGTCAGGTTCTAGGCGTCGGCGCTAGGAAGCGCCTTCTCAGCTCCTCGTCCAGGAGCTCCGCGGGACCCGACAAGTGTACCTCACCGCTGCTTGTGCGCGCCGTCACCATTTCAAGACGCCGGCCCGCAGTTCACGCCCGCCTGTGGAGAGTGTGGATAAGAACCTTTTGCCGCGCTGGCAGGCTCACAAACGAAGTGGATAAGACGTTGACGACCACGACTTCGCTTGACACGTCGCTCACCGTTCCTTCATCACCTGAAGTAGCCGTTTAGCGGGGGTTTCGTGATGCAGGCCACGATGGCGACGGCGGCGGTGAGCCGGTTTGAGCCTAGCGGCCCACCAGCCTGGCCACACGCCATCGTCCACTCCCGGCTGAAACCCCACTCTCCACAACTCCCGCAAATTGGGCATGTTCGGGCGGCGGCGAGAGGGCCTTCTCCACACATCTTGAACACCCTGTGGATAACATCCGTGTTTGTGCTGCAAAAACGCGTTTCTTCAAGCCCCATTCCGAGGTTCTGCGAGGGAGAGCGGCTCTGCTATACTCGGCGCCCCCATGGAGTCATTCCTCGACAGGCTGCTCGCAGACAAGGGGGCCGCCACGCGGCAGCCCGCACGGCGGGCTGCGAACGCAGCGGCCGCACCCTCTGCGGCCGCTCCTTCCGTCCTGGTCGCGACGCCGGTCCAGGTGCTCCCGGACGTGCCGACCGGCCCCGAAGCTCCACGCATCGCCATCTACGACACCCTCACGAGCCCCCCGCGCGTGGTCGTCGTCGAAGAGGAAGACCTCCCGGCGCTCATCGCGTCCCTGGCGGAGAAGACGTATCACTACTGCCGCGAGCAAGGCGGTCAGATCCCCTACACGGTCCTCCAGGAGCTCATCGAGAATCTGCTGCACGCCTGCTTCCTCGACGTCGTCATCACCATCCTCGACAACGGGCAGACGATCCGCATCTCCGATCACGGACCCGGCGTCGACGACAAGGACCGCGCCTTCCAGCCCGGCTTCACGACCGCGACGGCGCTCCAGCGCCAGATCATTCGCGGGGTCGGGTCGGGGCTGCCCATAGCGCGCGAGTCGCTGCAGTTCCTGCGCGGCGTGCTCACCGTCGAGGACAACCTCGGCGGCGGCGCCGTGTTCACGATCAAGATGCCGAGTCACGCGCCCGAGCAGCCGGCCGTCCCCGCCGCTCCAGCCGTCAAGCTCACCACCCGGCAGACCAAGGTCCTGGTGCTGCTCATGGAGCTCGGATCGGCCGGCCCGACGGCCATCTCGCGAGAGCTCGATATCGCGCCGGCCACGGCCTTCCGGGAGCTCGTTGTCCTGGAGGAGAAGGGGTTGATACACTCGCTGGGCGACGGCACGCGAGCCTTGCGTGAGGAGGGCCTCCGCCTCCTCGAGAGCATCCTCTGACCGACGAACACCAGCATCCCCGGCGGGCGGCCGCATCCCCGGGGAGCACGACGACGAGGCGACCACGGACGACCAACTGCAACTGATCTGGGACGAGGCCAAGAAGCACCTGCGCGGTCGCCTCAGCGAGTCCGCGTTCCAGTTCTGGTTCGACCGCACGCTGCCGATCGGCCTCGAGGACGGCGCCTTCATCATCGGCGTGCCCAACGACTTCACCCGCGACTGGATCGAGAAGCGGCTGGCGAGCCAGGTCGCAGAGGCGCTCGGTGAGGTCCTCGGCGACTCTGTGAATGTGCGCATCGTCGTCGACGAGCGCGCCGCCGCCCTGCCGCAGTCGGCACCGGTCGAGGCGCCGGCGAGCGACGCCGCTCCCACCGAGCCGGTCGCCGCGCCGGCGAAGCCTCGCCGCCCGAGGAGCGCCTCGCGCACGGGGCGCGCCGTCCGCGACCTCAACCCTCGCTACGTCTTCGACCGCTTCGTCACCGGTCCGCACAACGAGTACGCCGCCGCGGTCGCGCACAGCGTCGCGGAGTCGCCGGCCACCGCCTACAATCCGGTGTTCATGTACGCCGACACCGGGCTCGGCAAGACCCACCTCATCCAGGCGATCGCCCACGAGACGCTCAAGCAGCATCCCGACTTGCAGATCAAATACGTGACCGTCGAACGCTTCACCGACGACTTCATCAACGCGGTCACCGACAAGAACCGCATCGAGGGCTTCAAGCAGACGTACCGTCAGAACGACGTGCTGCTCATCGACGACGTCCAGTTCCTGGCCGAGAAGCAGCAGACGCAGGTCGAGTTCTTCCACACGTTCAACGCCCTCTACGAGGCCGGCAAGCAGATCGTGATCACCAGCGACCGGCCGCCGCGCGAGTTGGAGGCGCTCGAAGAGCGCCTGCGCTCGCGCTTCGGCCAGGGCGTCGTCGTCGACATCAGCCGGCCGGACCTCGAGACGCGCATCGCCATCCTGCGCAAGCAGGTCAAGTGGGAGGGCTTCCAGATCGCCGACCCGGACGTGCTGGAGTGGATCGCGGCGCGCGTGACGACCAACATCCGCGAGCTCTACGGAGCGCTCACGCGCGCGGTCAGCTACGCCTCCATCAGCGGCAGCGAGGTCACGCTGGACGTCACCAAAGAGGCGCTCAAGGACATCCTCCCCAAGGCCTACCGGCACCCGGTGACCGTGGAGACGGTCCAGGCGGAGGTCGCACGGCAGTTCGGCCTGCACGTCAACGACCTGCGCGGCAACCGCCGCACGCAGGATGTGGCCTACGCGCGCCAGGTCGCCATGTACCTGGCGCGCAACCTCACGGAGGCGTCGCTGCCGCAGATCGGAGCGCGTTTCGGCGGGCGCCACCACACGACGGTGATCTACGCGGTCGACAAGATAGACCGGCAACTCAAGGACGGCCACGACCCCCAGTTGCAGGACCTCGTCGAGCTCATCAGCGCACGGCTCAAGACCGCGCGCTGAGCCTCAGGCCGTGTTCTCCACAGGCCCTGTTGACAACCGCCGCCGGACCGGTGGACGTTCTCCCTCCCAAGGCGCAAATCGGCTATGCTTCCCTCAACCAGACGGGCCGTCGCGGGAGGAGCGTCGGCTTCTGCACACATCGTCCACAGTTCCGTGCAGAGGCAGATACCACTCACGTGCAGGGGGGATGGCAGCTCTCCACATCGTCAACAGGCGCTATGACGACGATGAGGTAAGACTGTCTTCTCTTTATTGTCATAAGGAGTCGGGATGAAGTTCACGTGCGATCGCTCAGCGTTGGTCGACAAACTCGCGATCCTCGCTCGCGGCGTGTCCACGCGCAGCGCCCTTCCGGTGTTGTCCGGGATCCTCTTGCAGGCGGCGGAAGGCAGGCTCAACCTCTTCTCCACCGACATGGAGCTCTCGCTCAAGGCGACGATGGCCACCGAGGCCGAGCGCGACGGCGAGATCGTCGTCCCGGCGCGCCTCTTCACCGACGTCGTCCGCAACTTGTCTGGCGACCGGGTCGTCGTCGAGGCTGGTGAGGCCGCCGTCAAGGTGACCGCCGGCCGGGCGGAGTTCTCGCTCAACGCCTGGTCGGCGAGCGACTTTCCGCAGACGTCCACGTTCGACACGTCCGGCGGCTTCGGCATGAGTCGCGAGCCGTTCGTCGAGACCCTCAACAAAGTGGGCCGCGCCGCCAGTCGCGACGAGACGCGGCCCATCCTCACCGGCGTCCTCATGACGATCCTCGGCGACACCCTCAAGATGGTCGCCACCGACAGCTACCGGCTGGCGGTCAAGGAGACCAAGCTCGAGAAGTCGCTGGAGACAGAGGTCCAGGCCATCGTCCCGGTCAAGGCGCTCACCGAGGTCGCCCGTCTCGCTTCGTCGATGGGCGAAGGCGAGATCGAAGTGGCGATCGGCGAGAACCAGGCGCTCTTCAAGCTGACCGACCCGACGGGTGACGTCTGGGTCGCTTCACGCCTCATCGACGGCCAGTTTCCCAACTACAAGCAGTTGCTGCCGGACTCGTTCGACCACGAGGTCACTCTCGCCCGCGATGAGTTCATGGGCGTCGCGCGGCGCGTCAGCCTGCTCGCGCAGAAGAACGCGCCGCTTCGTCTGTCCTTCGCGGCCGGCAAGCTCACGATGCGCGCCCTCACGCAGGACGTCGGCCAGGCGGAAGAGTCGGTCGACGTCGACTTCGCCGGCGACGAAGCGTTCGAGATCGGCTTCAACCCCGCGTACCTCATCGACGGCATAGATGCCATCGCAGGAGCCGAGGTGCTGCTGCGCTTCACGAGTCCTCTGCGGCCCGGGCTCATCAGCGGCAAGTCGGGCGAGCACGGAGGGGAGTTCGTCTACCTCATCATGCCGATTCGGCTGAGCAACTGAACGACGTCACCGTCAACGGGCCGCTGCCGCTCGGTTCGTTCCTCAAGCTGACCGGCGCCGCGTCCACCGG
This sequence comes from uncultured Thermoleophilia bacterium, assembly GCA_903912585.1. Lineage (GTDB taxonomy): Bacteria > Actinomycetota > Thermoleophilia > UBA2241 > UBA2241 > CAIXSE01. The sequence goes on from CAIWHY010000188.1 coordinate 6,233, forward strand.
CGGCCACGCCAAGCTGCTGGTCCAGAACGGCGAAGTGACCGTGAACGGTGCAGATC
>CAIWHY010000189.1 GCA_903912585.1 uncultured Thermoleophilia bacterium
AGCAGCGTGTGCGCCTCCCGATAGATCACGCGATAGCCCTGCTGGATCGCGGCGCGTCCGATCGCCTGCGCCAGGTGGCTCTTGCCGGTGCCCGGCATGCCGAGAAAGAGCGCGTCCTCGCGCCGCTCGATGAAGTGACCGGTCGCCAGTTCGTAGATCAGCGCCCGGTTCATCTTCTTGTTGAAATCGAAATCGAAGCGGTCGAGCGAGCGGTCGGCATCGCGGAAGCCGGCCTGCTTGTGGCGCCGCGCAAACAGGCGGTCCTGGCGGCGCACCAGTTCATCGTTGACGAGCAGCGACACGAGATCGAGCGGGGCGAGCCGTTCGGTCTGCGCCTGCCGGAGGCGCGGTTCGAGGACCTCCGCCATGCCGGAGAGCCGGAGTTTCCGAAGCGCGTGGTCGAGTTCGATCAGCGTCATCCTTGGTCTCCTGTGGTGCGGTCAATCAGATCGCGGTAGAGGGTGAGTTGCCGAATGAGCGGGTCCACCTGGCGCAGCGTGACGGGGGGACGCCGGTCGAGGTACCGACGAATGAAGCGATAGTTGAGGACCCCGAGGTCGACCGCCGTCTTGGCCGCCTCCTCGACGACGGGCGCCCCGTGCTTGCGGGCGAGCGCGAGCACGCCCAGGATGCGCCGCACGCCGGCTGGCCCTTCGTGGGCGTAGAGGTACTGGCACACCTGGCCGATCGCCGGCCCGGCCGTCTGCGCGGTGGCCAGCAGCGTGAGCGTGGTCTTCGGCGTGCGCGTGGGCCGATCGCGGTCCTCGATGCGGTGGTACCCGGGGCGCGTGCGGACGTGTTCACGCAGGAGGCGGCCCGTGCCGAGCTCGATGAGCCGGACGTAGAGGTCGTCCCACTGCGCGTGCACGTCTCGGCCAATCCACCCGGGCGGGGCGCCGTAGTACGCCGACTTGACCTCGATGCAGCCATCGAGGTTGACCGTCCGCGTCCCGTACTCGTAATAGCGAAAGGGCTCGACCGGCAGGAGGCCCAGCGCCGGCCGTTCCTCGGCAAACATGGCCGCGACCTGCCGCTTGGTCGTGCCGTGAATGCGCGTGTCGGCCCAGTGCGATTCCCACCGGTCCAGATACGCCTGGGCGTCCTCGAGCGTCTCGAAGCGTTGCCCTTTCAGCGGCGTCGCCTGGGCGTGGCCGACCCCCGATTCGACCTTCCCCTTCCGATCGGGATCGCGGACACGACACGGCAGGGCCACGGCCCCGTAGTGGGCGAGGACGTCGCGATACAGCGGATTCAGCGTGGGGTCATAGATGTCCGGCTTAAGGACGCCCTCCCGCAGGTTGTCGAGGACGACGACCTTGACCGCGCCCCCCAGTTGGCGAAAGGCGCGTTCGTGGAGTTCCGCCCAGATGCGGGTGCTCGACTTCCAGACGATCAGCCGGACGGCTTTGCGGGAGTAGCCCAGCGTCAGCACGAAGAGTCGCGTCCGCCGATACTTGCCCGTCACGGGATGCCGCACCATCGGCCCCTCGCCATAATCGACCTGGCATTCCTCACCGGGAGCCGTCTCGATGACCACGCGGGCCTCCGGCGTCGTCACGTCGCGCAGCGTGTTGACGAAGCGTTTCACGCTCGCGTACTTCGCCGGAAAGGCGTGGTCATCGACCAGGTCCTGCCAAATGGCCATCGCATTGCGGCGCTGCCGCAGCGCCTGTTCGATGAGGTCGCGGTACGGCTCACAGGCACTCGCCCCTGGGGCCCGCTCGCCGGGCGCCTGGGGCGGGATGTCGGTGGACACCTCCGGCGTGGTGGCCGGATTTGCCGACGGCGTGTCGGGGGAGATGTCCGGCCCGGTGACCAGGTCCGCCGCGACGGAGTCGGTGGACACCTCCGCCGTGGTGGCCGGATTTGCCGGCGGCCACAACCGCGGGCGCCCGCCGCGCTCACGCACGGCAATGGCGGCGGCCTTCAGGTAGCGGCTCGCGGTCTCGCGGCGAACGCCGGTCGCTTCCTCGATGCGGCGCAGCGACCAGCCCAATCGCCCTAACGCCAAGACCTGTTGTTGTTTGTCGTGTTCCAAGACGTTGCTCATGGCGACGTAGGGAACACGGGTGCCCCCGCCGCTGTCAACGTCTCGGCTGGTTAGCTGTGGTGGCCGGTTTTCAGGTGTCCATCAGTGGCCGGTTTTGGGTGTCCACCGAGG
>CAIWHY010000190.1 GCA_903912585.1 uncultured Thermoleophilia bacterium
GGCGAACGCCAGCGTGTCGCCGGCCGCAAGGGCGCCCTCGAGGATGCTCTCGCCGTCCGCGAGGGCGGCCAGCAGCAGCGCCCTGTTGGTCACGCTCTTGGACCCCGGCACGCGGACCACGACGTCGAGGCCGCGGCGCGCCGCTCGGATCAGCCGCGGCGGGAGGCTTGCCGGCGACGGGGGCCGGCCGGCCGCGGGGGCGTCAGCAGATGTGTCACGGTCACTCACGTGCCGGATGATACCGCAGGGTCGGCGTGCGGCGTGCGGCGGTCGGCGGGCGGCGGTCGGCGGTCGGCGTTCGGCGGTCGGCCGCGCGCCGTACGCGTGACCACGCGACGCACGAGCGCCGCGCCGCCCCAGCATCCGGCGCCGCTCAGTCGGCGAGCCGCTTCTCGTGCAGCCCGTACTCGTGCGTGCGATGCATGCCGGCGCGCTCGTACACGCCGAGCGGCCGCGTCTCGCCCTCGGCGTCGACGGCGAGCTCGACGCGCGGTCGCCCGCAGCGCGCGAACGCGGCGAAGGCGTGCGTCAGCAGAGCGCCGCCGATGCCGCGGCGGCGCCAGGCGCGGCGCACGCCGAGGCCCTGGATCCAGCCGAGGTCGCCGTGATCGTAGGCGATGAGACCGCCGGCCGGCTCGCCGCCGGCCCAGGCGAGCGCCCAGAGGTCCGGATCGAAGGCCTCGCCACCGAGCAGGCGCGTGCGCCACGCCTCGAAGGGTTCATCGCTCTGGCGGTCGTGATCGGCGAACGCCTCGATCATCGCGTCGTACATCGTGCGTTCGTCCCGTCCGCTGACGAACGCGCGCAGCTCGACGCCGGCGGGCGGACCCGGCTCGCGCAAGTCCGCCTCGAGGTCGATCGCCATGCGGATCACGGTGCGGCGGAGCGCGAATCCGCGTTCGCGAAGCAGCGCGCGCTTGGCGGTGTTGGTGCCGCTGCAGAAGACCTCGAGCACAGGAGCGGGGTAGCCGCGCCGGGACGCGATCTGGCGGGCGCGGCGCTCCGCGAGCCCGAGCAGGCGCCGCGCCAGCTCCGGCTCGGCGTGCTCCGGGTGCACCCACACGTCCGCCTCGAGCTCGCCGCTGCGGGCCTGGTCGCCCGCGTAGGCGTAGCCCACAACGCGTCCGTCGCCGCTCTCCGCGACCCAGGCGTCCCTCGACAGCTCGAAGCCGGCGAGGCCCCAGTCGCCGGCGACGTCGTCCAGCGTCGTGTCCGGCCGCCCGGTCTCGGCGACGTCGCAGACGTTGAGGAGGCCGGCGATGGCCTCCAGGTCGGCCCGCGCGGGGGCTCTCACGCGGCTCGGGGCTGGGCTCATGGCGTCAACGACCTTGCGACGCAGAATAGCTAGTCGGCCTTGACGAGGACGATCGACCGCTGCGTGGGGTTGGAGCTCTGCCCGTTGGTGAGGGTCCCCTCGACTGTGAACTTCAGGTGCGTCGGGTCCTGCAGGGTGAACACGAGGCGGAAGTCCTTGATGAGCAACTCGAAGGCCGCCTTGAGCCTGGCCGTCTGCGCCTGGTCGCCGCTCGCTTTGATGAAGTCGTCCACGGTCACGACGAGGTCGGCGCCGTCCATGTGGGCGGGGACTACCGTCGACTTCTTCGCGCCGGAGGCGTCCGTGCCGGCGAACCTGAGCTTGAAGTCACTCCCGGACCCGCTGATCGTGATCGCCCCGGTGCTGGAGCCGCTGGCGTTCCAGGTGCCGTCGAAGGGGCTGCTGCCGCCGCGCAGGAAGAAGAACCAGACGGCGATGATGGCGATGACC
>CAIWHY010000191.1 GCA_903912585.1 uncultured Thermoleophilia bacterium
ATGCGCGGAGTCCCGGTGTTCTTCGAGGAGCACATCGAGCGGCTCGACCTCGGCCTCGACGAGCTCGGCCTCGAGCGCCCCGCCGCGCGCGAGGAGATGGCCGAGCAGATCTGCCGGCTGAGCGAGGCAGGCGACGTCCCCGAAGGCGCCTGCAGGGTACTGGTCACGGCCGGGCCGCCGGACGGCACGCCCGGCCTCATCATCCAGACCGACCGGCGCGCGTTCCCGGCACGACCTCTGCGCGTGATCAGCTACCGCGGAGTCCGCGTGCGCGCCCAGCTCAAGGCGATGACGGTGATGCAGTCGTACCTGGCGCAGCGCGCCGCCACGGCCGCCGGCGCCGACGACGCGATCCTCGTCGACGAGGAGGGCCGCATGTTCGAGGGCGCCACCTCAAACATGTTCCTGGTGCGCGGCGGCGGGCTCGTGACGCCGCCGGCCGAGGGCGCCATCCTCCCGGGCGTCCTGCGCGCCAAGGTCGAAGAGCTGGCCTCGGCCAACGGCATCCCGGTGGTGGAAGCGTTCGCGCGCGTCGCCGACCTGCGCCCGGACGACGGCATGCTGCTCACCAGCAGCGTGCGCGGGGTCGTGCCCGTGGACAGCGTGGACGGGCACGGACTCCTCGTCCCGGACGAGCTGCTGGCGCGGCTGCGCGCGCTCGTGAGCGCGGCGGAGGCGGCGAGCGCCGACGCGTTCCGCGCCCGCTACCGCTAGCGCCGCGCGTCCGCCCGGCCGGCGCTCGCGTCTGCCCGGCCGTCGCCACCCACCCGCCGGCAGCCGGATCTACACGGCCGGCCGACGCCCCTCGAGGAACCAGCTCGCGTGCCGGTGTACGACGCCGCCGGCGTTGTGCTCGTCGTAGGAGCGCTCCTCCAGATCGAGCACGTCGAACGCCCCGAAGTCAGCTTCCAGCTCCTCGGCGGTGCAGAAGTGCAGGTAGACGTGCTCGATCCAGCTGCGCTCCTCACCGGGCACCGGCGCGCCCACGGCGTAGTGCTGCGGATCGCGTGGCGAGAGCGTGCTGAGGAAGACGAGGCCGCCGGGCCGGGCCAGGGCGGCGAGAGCCGCCGCGAAGGCCCGGCGGGCGTCCGGCCCCATCAGGTGGTAGACGTTGCACGCGTAGACGACGTCCCACGAGCCGGCCTGACCAGGCTGGGCGGCGAGCGAAGCCGCGTCGCCGGCCGTGAACTCGACGTCGAGCCCGGCAGAGCGCGACTTCTGCGCCGTCGCCACGGCGCGCGGCGACGGATCGATGCCGAGCGCGCGGCAGTGCAGCTCTGCGGCGATGTAGCGCGTGTCACGGCCGTAGCCGCACCCGACGTCGAGCACGGCGAGCTCCGGCGCGGCGTGGGGCCGCAGGCGCGCGACGGCGAGGCGAGCGAGCTCGCTGGGGCCGTCGCCCCACAGCCGGCCGTCCACCGCGTAGCGCGCGTCCCAATACGCCGCCTCAGGCGGCAGAGGACTCACGCGGGCGTCCCCGGCGAGCTCATCCCCGCGTCAGCCGGCGCCAGGCGTCGGTGTACTTCTCCGCGGTCCTGGCGACCACGTCCGGCGGCAGCTCCGGGCCGGGCGCGGTCTTGTCCCAGTCGAGCGTCTCCAGGTAGTCGCGCACGTACTGCTTGTCGTAGCTCGGCTGCACGCGGCCGGCCTCGTAGCCGTCGGCCGGCCAGAAGCGCGATGAGTCCGGCGTGAGCGCCTCGTCGATGAGGATGACCTTGCCGTCCAGCACGCCGAACTCGAACTTGGTGTCGGCGATGATGATCCCGCGCTCGAGCGCGTGGGCCGCGCCGGCCTCGTAGAGCTCAAGCGCCACGTTGTGCACGTGCTCGGCGATCTCGGGGTTCACGAGGTCGTTGAGCTGGTCGAGGCTGATGTTCTCGTCGTGGTCGCCGACCGCCGCCTTGGTCGAGGGCGTGAACAGTGGGTGGTCGAGCCGGCTGGACTCCACGAGGCCGGGTGGCAGCGGGATCCCGCTGACCGAGCGAGTCCGCTGGTAGTCCTTGAGGCCCGACCCGGTGAGATAGCCGCGCACGATCGCCTCGACCGGCAGCGGCTGCGCCTTGCGCACGACCACGGAGCGCCCCGCGAGGTGGGCGTGCTTGCCGTCGGCGCCGAAAGGCTCGGGGTCGACGAGGTGGTTGGGGATGATGTCGCTCAGCTTGCCGAACCAGAAGTTGCTGATCTGCGTGAGCACCACGCCCTTGTCCGGGATCCCGGTCGGCAGGACAACGTCGAAGGCCGAGAGCCGGTCGGTGGTCACGATGAGCAGCTCGCTGGGGCCGAAGTCGTAGATATCGCGCACCTTGCCGCGGCTGAGCAGCGGCCAGGCCGTTTCGTTGGACTCCAAGAGGACCGACATTGCCGTGGTGCTCCTTTCTGGTCAGGCGACCGGCGAAGCGCCGCCGGCGATGCGTTCGAGCAGGGCCTCGGCGGCCGCGCGGGGGCCGGCGCTCTCGGCGCCGGGCAGCCCGAGCTGCGTGCGCAGCTGCCCGACGTACACGCCGGCCTTGGACGCGGCCGCGAACGTCCGGCGCGCCAGCGCCTCGTGCTGCGCCGGGCGCTGCGCCGGGCCGA
>CAIWHY010000192.1 GCA_903912585.1 uncultured Thermoleophilia bacterium
CGCCGCAGGAGAGCGCCCTCCGCGCCCGAACTGAAGTACGTGTCCGAACTCCTCGCCAAGATCATCCCGCTGGCCATCGCCGCCGCCATCAACCCGACCGGCATCCTCGTGCTCGTGGCACTGATGGCGACGTCGCGGCGCACCGGCCTCGCCTACTGCGTCGGCTTCTGCGCCACGTTCGTCGGCTTCGGAGCCGTGGTGCTCGCGCTCGGTCTGCGGCTGCAGCTCAAGCCGTCGGCCGCCTCGGCGATCATCGACCTGGTCGCCGCCGTCCTGATCGCCTACCTCGGGGTGCGCGCCCTGCGCAAGAAGCCGAAGCCCGAGCGCGAGAAGAAGCGGACGCTCGGGACCGCCGCCGGCTTCGCCGCCGGCATCGGGCTCGCGGTGAGCGACTTCTCGTCCATCATCCCGTACCTCGTGGCACTCAAGGAGATGATGATCTCGGGGCTCGGCAGCGCCGACGTGTGGGCGGCGCTGGTGGTGTTTCTCGCGATCATGCTCGCGCCCCTGATCGTCCCGGTGACGCTGAGCTACGCGGCTCCCAAGACGGCCGACCGCGTGCTCGATCCCCTGCGCCGGGTCCTCACCAAGCACGGCCAGAAGATCATCGCCGTGGTGTGCTTCGTGATCGCCGCCTACCTCGCGATCAAGGGCGTGCGCGGACTCTGAAGTCAGGACGCGCGGCGGGTCGCGGTGTGCGCCAGAAGCTCCTGCGTCTCGGCCACGGCCGGCCACGCGCCCAGGCGCGAGAAGATCTCGCGGGCCGCGGCGGCCGGACCGGCTGCCTGGCGCTCGTCACCCATCGCCGCGAGGCAGCGCGCCAGCCCCAGCCGGGCGCAGGCCTCTTCGTAGGGCACGTCGAACTCCTGCCAGCCGGAGGCCGCGGCGGCGTAGCTCTCCACCGCCGCCAGGTGCTCGCCGCGCCGCTCGGCCAGCAGCCCGTGCGTGCTCGCGAGCACGTGGCGCTGGACCGGCAGCAGCGCGTCCACTCCCTCCACAAGGCGCGCCGCGAGCGCGTCGTCGCCGGCGGCGACTGCCGTGCGCACCGCCTCCGGCAGGTACACCACGTAGTTGGGACCGCTGCCGGGCCGCGGCCGGCTCGCCCACTCGGCGAGGACCCAGAGAGCCCGCTCCGCCTCACCGAGCCGCAGACGCACCGCGGCCGCGGTCAGCAGGGCGCAGGCGGTGATCCAGGGGATCTCGCTCGTCATCCCCCGACGCTCCAGCCACTCCACGAACGGCTCGGCGAGCTCGGCCTCTCCACGCCCGACGCGCAGGACCGCGAGCTGCGAACGCACGATGACGAGGTCCGACCCGGCCTCGCTGCGCTCGAGGTCCGGGGTGAGCTCCCCGGCTTTGGCGAGGGCCTCGTCCCACTGCCCCTCGAGGCCCAGCGACTCTACGAGATTGACGCTGAGGCGACGTGCCGTCTCCGCGTCCCACTCCCCCATCGCGCCGGTCGCGCCGGTCGCGCCGGCGGCGGCGTCCGCCGGCGAGGCCGCGAGCTCCTCCCGGCGGCGGAGCCGCGCGGTCTCGAGGCCGTCCCGTAGCGCGGCCGCAGCCGCCGCCGGACCCATGTGCGAGAGCAAGGCGTCGGCGTAGTTGAACGTCAGCAGCGCCGACTCGCGGCCGAACCCCGGCGCGGCGGCCGCGCTCAGGGCGCGCAGGTAGTCGTCGAGCCCTCCGACGTCGCCGAGGATGCAGCGGATCCCGCCGCGATATCCGAGGAGCAGCACAGGCTCGGGCAGCTCCAGGCCCGCGGAGATCCTGAGCGCCTGGTCGATCATCGCGAGCCCCGCGTGGGGGTCGCCCGAGAGCCACAGGGCCTTGCCCCACCTGCCGAGGACCGTGGCCAGCTCGGGCGATGGGCGGTCGCGCTCGAGCAGCTCGAAGGCTCTCTCGAGCAGGCCGCAGACGCCGGAGTCGCCGATCGCGTACAGGACGTCGGCGAGGCGCGCCAGCGTGAGCGCCGCCGCCGGGCGGTCGCCGGCGGCGAGGAGCTCGTCGGCCGCCTCGCGCAGCGCCCCTGCCGCCTCCCGGAACCTGCCGTCCCGAAAGAGCACCTCGGCCGAGCGCGCGAGGAGTGACGACCGGCGGGCGTCGCCTGCCTTCACGAGGCTGAGGGCGCGCCCGTAGTGCCGCTGCGCCACCGCGGCGTCGAGGTGAGCGGCGCGGTCGCCGGCGAC
>CAIWHY010000193.1 GCA_903912585.1 uncultured Thermoleophilia bacterium
CCTCCATCGCGGCGACGGCGTCGTAGAGCGCCACCACCAGCTTGCTCATGGGCGTGCCCTCGTCGCGCTGCTCGACGATGCGGATGAACTCGTTCTGCGCCTCGTCGGTGGGGTCGAGGATGGCGCTGTCGAGCCCCGCTCCCATCACCAGGACCAGCATCGTGCGGTTGATCAGCGGGCGGTTCTCCGGCGGGGCGCCGTTGGAGATGTTGGAGAGGCCGACGACCGTGGTGGGCGGCGGGTCGGCCATCATCTTGAACATGCGGATCGCCTCGACCGACTCGAGGGCGACGTCCTGGTTGCAGTTCACGGCGAGCACGAGCGGGTCGAGGAAGATGTCCTCCACGGGAAGTCCGGCGGCCGCGGCCGCCGGCAGCAGCGCCTCCATGGCGATGCCGGCGCGGCCATCGGCGGTCGTCGGGATGCCGTCGACGCCCATCGTGAGAGCGACGACCCTGGCGCCGTACCTGGCCGCGAGCTGCATGACGCTGTCGAGGCGGGCGGGGTCGGCCGACGCAGAGTTGAGCATTGCCGGCTTCTTGCAGACCTTGAGGCCGGCCTCCATCGCCGCGAAGTTCGTGGTGTCGAGCGAGAGCGGCGTGTCGGTGACTTCCTGCACCGCCTCGACGATCCACGGCATGACCTCGTGGCCGTGCTTCTTCTGCGGGCCGATGTTGAGGTCGAGGATGTCGGCCCCGGCCTCGACCTGGCGCAGCGCCATGTCCTGGATCACCTTGGCGTCGCGCGCCTCGATGGCCGCCTTCACCGGCGGCGCGATGATGTGGATGTTCTCACCGATGATGAGCACCGGCGGCCTCCTTCGTCTCGGTGTGGGCGAGCATGGTCTCGACGACCGGCTGCAGCGCCGCGTTGATGGCACTGTCGGCCGGCAGGTGCACGAGGGCCCGGCCGGCGGCGTCGAACGCCGCGACCTGCGGGTCGTCGGGCAGCACGGCGAGCAGGTTGAGCCCGTGCTCCTCGATCGCGGCGCGCAGTTCGGGGGAGAGCCCGGCGGCGGCGCGATTGACGATCAGGTAGTGAGCGCCGACCTTGGTGTCGAGCTCGGTGACCATCGCCGCGACGCGGCCGGCCGTGGTGATGCCGCGCACCGTCGCGTCGCTGACGATGAACAGCACGTCGACGTCGCGCGTCGTGCGCCGCGAGAGATGCTCGAGGCCGGCCTCATTGTCGATCACCACCCACGGGTAGCTGTCGGCGATGGTGTCGATGATGGCGCGCAGCATGTTGTTGGCGGCGCAGTAACAGCCGGGGCCCTCGGGGCGGCCCATGGCCAGCAGGTCGACGCCGACGCCTTCGACGACGCTGGTGTTGATCTCGTAGTCGAGGAGGTCGCGCTTGGCGATCCCGGCCTCGAGCAGATTGGCGCGCGCCTTCTCGCTGGTCTCCTCGCGCACGTCGCCGACGGTCTTCTCGAGCGGCAGGTCGAGGACGGTGTTGAGGTTGCTGGCGGGGTCGGCGTCGATCGCCAGGATAGGGCCGGCCTGGGCCGCCGCCAGGCGGCGGATCAGCAGGCCGGCGATGGTGGTCTTGCCCGTGCCGCCCTTGCCCGCGACGGCGATGGTGCTGGTCATGAGGTCATCCTCCGTTCGGGGTGGGTGCGTCCGCGGCGCCCTTCCTGCGTTGCGTGAGCTTGTCGCGCACGCTGGGGAAGACGTCGAGGTCGGTGTGCGGCAGGAAGAGCGCCGACGTGTACTCGTCCATGAAGCTGTTGTCGGCGCTCAGTTCCAGGTAGGTCATCTTGGCGGCGACGTCGAGGATGTCGTGGCGGATGTTGACGCAGAGCAGCGCCGCGTAGGCGCCCTGGGCGCTGGTGTTGCCGAGGAAGTGGAAGCGCTCCGGCGGCTGGTCCGGCAGGAGGCCGATGCGGATCGCCTTCTCGACGTTGATGTACTGGCCGAAGGCGCCGCCGATGAAGATCTGTTCCACGTCCGCGAGGTCGACGCCGACGCTGGTGCAGAGCACCTCGAAGCCGGCGTAGATCGCGGCCTTGGCGCGGATGAGGCTGGTGATGTCCGACTCGGTGAGGGCGATGTCGTGATCGGCGCCGCCTTCGTGCGCCCAGCAGACGACGTACTCGGGCACGCCGTCGCGGGTGCGCACGCGGGCCGTCGGGGCCTCGATGTCGAGGTGGCCGGACTTGTCGATGAGCCCGGTGATGAAGAGCTCGCCGAGCAGGTCGATGAGGCCGCTGCCGCAGATGCCGACGGCCGGGGCGTCGTCCACGGTGCGGAACGACGGCTCCCACGTAGCGTCGTCGACGAAGACGTCCTCGATGGCGCCGGCGGTGGCGCGCATGCCGTGGCGTACGCCGCCGCCCTCGAAGGCCGGCCCGGCCGAGCATGCGCAGGAGAGCAGCCAGTCCTTGTTGCCGAGCACCATCTCGCCGTTGGTGCCGATGTCGATGAAGAGCGTCAGCTTCTCGGCGAGGTACATGCCGCTCGAGATCACGCCGGCGGTGATGTCGCCGCCCACGTAGCTGCCGACCGAGGGCAGCACGTGCACGCGGGCGAGCACGTTGGCGTGCAGGCCGAGCTCGCCAGCGTTGAGCTTGGGCGCCGCCGAGATCGTCGGGATGTAGGGCTCCTCGCGCAGGTGGCGCGGGTCGAGGCCGAGCAGCAGGTGAGTCATGGTCGTGTTGCCCGCCACGGTGACCTCGTGGATCTCGTAGAGCTCGATGCCATTGCGCTTCTGCAGCTCGGTGAGGAGTTCGTTGATCGTGTCCACGGCGAGCTTCTGCAGGTGGTCGAGGCCGCGCTTGCGCTTGGCGTAGATGATGCGGCTGATCACGTCCTCGCCGCAGGAGATCTGCTTGTTGTAGGCGCTGGCGCTGTCCACGACGCGCCCGCTGGCGAAGTCCATGAGGTAGACGACGATCGACGTCGTGCCGAGGTCGATGGCCACGCCCATGCTGGCATGCTTGAAGGCGCCGGGGTAGATGCGGATGAGGCGCGGCGGCAGGTACGTGCCGTACACCCAGTCGCGCATCTCCAGCGTGACGCTCGCCTTCCAGTTGGCCATGCGCAGGTCCTTGCCGAGGCGGCGCAGCATCGGCAGCTCGGCGCGGATCTCCTCCACGCCGTGCTGCTGGAACAGGGCGCGCCGCAGGCGGTCGAAGTCGCTGGTCTGGTCGGCGAGCGACGGCGGCTCGATGTCGACCTCGAAGGTGCGCACGGCCGGGTTCTGCCGCCAGTCGCAGGTGACCGCCAGCGACTCGGGCTCGGCGACGGCGTGGCCGTGCGGCCGCACCGTCTCGCGCCGGCGCTCCGGCACCTCGATCTCGGCCGCGCCGGCGACGTAGCTCTGGCAGGCGACGGCCCAGCCCTCGGCGACCTCGGCCGCCGCCAGCCCCGCGTTGCTGCGGCGCTCCACGTCGCCCGAGAGCACGCGCACGCGGCAGCGCCCGCAGCGTCCTTGGCCGGCGCACGGCGCCGGCACGTCGAGCTCGCAGAGGATGGCCGCGTCGAGCAGGCTCGTGCCGGCCGGCACTTCGATCGTCTCGCCCGACGGGACGAAGGTGAGCGTGGCCAGCACGGTGCCGCCCGGCGTCGTGCGCGTGCCGCCGGTCATCGCCGCCTCACGCGCTCCACACCGTCTTGAGGTAGCTGGGGATGTCGACGGCGTCACGCGGGCCGACCATGATCTGCCAGCCGGGAAGCTCCTCCTCGGTCTCGCCCGAAAGGCCGGCGACGTGGCCGGGGATGACGAGCTTCTTGTGGTCGATCTTCTGCTCGATGCCGGAATCCTTCACCGTCTTGGCGATCTTCTCGGCGTCGAACTTGCCGGCCGCCCAGCCGGTGAGCACCGACTGGCCGTCGCTGTCGGCCACGAGCAGCCACGACGGCACGCCCGCTCCCTCCACCTCTCCGGACACGGAGAAGTAGGTGAGCGAGAAGTTGGTGGTGATGAGCAGCGGGCTGTCCGCCGTCACGGCGCCGATCTCGTAGAGGCCCGGCTCCACCTGGATGGGCTTCTGCGGGTCGGTGTAGATGTTCTGGCGCAAGGTGAGCAGGGAGTAGAGCTCCGCCGGCTCGAGGTGGTCGAGCACGACGACGCCGGCGTACTTGGCCACGGCCTGCGTGGCGCGCACGAGCTCCGCCTGCCAGGTCGGCGCGGCGGACAGCGAGAAGATCGGGAAGCCGAGCGCGCGGGCGCCCTTCTTGAGCGCCAGGCGGCGCAGCTGCGTGAAGGCGATGAGATCGCCGGGCAGCGTGGACGTGCCGGCGTCGAGGACGATGTCCTCCGCGCCGGCGCCGCGTACCTGCTCCGAGAGCTCGGCGAGGGCGACGACGTCGCCGCCCTCGGCGCGGATGGCGAGCGGGCAGCCGTGCTTCTTGGCGACCTCGGCCATCGCCTGCCAGTTCGCGGCCGTCGCGGCGTGGACGAGCGGCTTGTCGGCGGCGGCGCCGCCGGCCAGGGCCGCGTCGATCGCCGCCGCGTCGGCGCTCATGAGCACGAGCGGCAGGCCGGGGGCGGCCGCGCGGGCCACGGCCACGGCCGCGGCGTAGGCGGCTGCGTCGCCACCCGAATGCTCCACGGCG
>CAIWHY010000194.1 GCA_903912585.1 uncultured Thermoleophilia bacterium
GGCGGTCTTGTGCGAGATGCCGGTGACGACGACGAGCAAGCCGTCAGCCCCCGTAGGTGTGGAAGCCGCTGAGGTACGGGACGGCGGCGAAACGGATCACGAGCAGCACGATGAGGCCGGAGACGGCGAGCCAGGCGATGCGGCTGCCGACCCAGTCGGCGCGCACGCGGCCCCAGAGCAGCGCCGCGTAGATCGCCCACGCGCCGACCGACAGCAGCGGCAGCGGGTCGGTCCACCAGTGCGGCACGCCGAAGGTCTCGGCGCGGATGACGCCGGCGAGCATGCCGGCGGTCAGGAACGGCAGGCCGAGGAGCGTCGCGTGGTACACCAGCTTCTCGAGCGCACCCAGCGACGGCAGCCGGCCGAGCACGCCGCCGGCCTTGCGGCGCCGCAGCAGCCACTCCTCGATGAGGTAGATGATCGCGGCTCCGCCGGCCACGTAGAAGCAGCCTATGGCGGCGAGCATCACGATCACGTGCAGGACGACGATGTCGCTGCGCAGCGCCGGCGCCAGGCCCTCGGGCGGCTGGTAGGCGATCCAGGCGAGCGTGAGCAGCACGAGCACGACCGGCAGCACGTAGAGGCCCACGGCGCGGATCCTGGTGAACGACTCGAGCACGTGCCAGACGAGGGCGATCGACCACGAGACCATCACCAGCGACTCGTAGGTGCCGACGAACGGCACGTGCCCGGCGCTGAAGCCGCGCAGCACGATCGCCAGGGTCTGGAAGACGAGGCCGAAGGCCGCGACCACGAGTCCGACGCGGGTGAGCGTCGGGCTCTTGGTGAGGAACTGGACCACGAACAGCGCGAAGGCGCCCGCGTAGAGCAGGTAGGCGATCCAGAGGAGTATGACGGACGCGTGCGCCAAGTGGTCCGGGTGAGCGCCGCTAAGGCCGGGCCGGCCGGCGGCTCAGTCGCCGCTCTCGCCGGCCGCCGGCGGGCGGCGCTGCACTTCCTGCTCGAGCAGCTCCATGTCGCGCTTGAGGGCGTTCACCCGGCGCGCGCTCATGAAGTAGTAGATCACCAGCACCGCGAGGATGATGGCGTAGGCCGCGGCGACGAACTTGGCGCCTTCTTCGATGGTCATCGGGTCAGCCTCCGATCGAGTGCTTGAGGTCGGCCACGCGGTCCCGCAGTTCCTCGATGCCGAGGTCTCTGCGGATGAGCGCGACCAGGAGGAGCGTCATGCCGATCATGCTGATGAAGAAGCTCACGAACATGCTGCCCGGCATGCCGGTGCCGCTGGAGGTGATCACCGTGGGGTGCATGCCGGCGGGCAGGAAGCGCGTGGCGAAGAACGTGATCGGCACGTCGATGAACGCGATGATCGCGAACACCGCCGCGAAGGTGGCGCGCCGCTGCTCCTCGTCCACGACCGATCGCAGCACGAAGTACGCGGTGTAGAGGAAGCACACCAGCAGGAACGTGGTGAGCCGCGGCTCCCAGTCCCACCAGGTGCCCCACGCCGCCTTGCCCCAGATCATGCCGGTCGCCATCACGAGGATGCTGAACACGAGGCCGAGGCGGATGCTCACCACGCCGAGGCGGTCCCACTTGTCGTTCTGCGAGCGCAGGTAGAGGATCGCGGCCACGAACGAGATGCCGAAGGCGAGCAGGGCCGTCTCGGCGATCGGCGCGTGGTAGTAGAAGATCTTCTGGCTGTAGCCCATCGTCGATGCGTCCATGGGCGAGTACAGGAAGGCGAGCAGCAGCCCCGTGACGAGCAGGACTCCGGCCGCCGCGAACAGGGCGGGCGCGCTCACAAGCTTCTTCACGCTCACTCTCCTATCGCGAAGTCGTAGGTGCCGTACGCCGCGACCATGAACACGGCGTCGAAGCCTAGCAGGAACAAGAGCCGCGTACCCAGTACGCCGAAGCTGGCGCCGGTCGCGAAGATGGTCGTCGTGGCCGCCGTGGCCGCGATCAACAGCGGCACGATGAGCGGCAGGAAGATGATCGGCAGCAGCAGGTCGCGCGAGCGCGTGTTCATGCTGATCGTGGCGAGCAGCGTCCCCAGGGCACAGATGCCCACGTCGGCGAGCAGCAGGACGACGACGAAGAGGACGATGTCGGAGCCGTAGCCGCGGTGCACGAAGAACAGCGTGAAGACCGGGACGGCGACCACCTGGATGATGAGCAGGAAGATCAGGTTGCCCGCCGTCTTGGCGAAGAAGATCGTCACGCGGTCCACAGGGCACAGCAGCAGGCCGTCGAGGCAACGCTCGTCCTGCTCCTGGGCGAAGGAGCGGTTGAGGCCCAGGAGCATGGCGAAGATGAACGTCACCCAGAGCATGCCGCCGGTGAAGTAGGTGAGGTCCACGTCCTCCTTGACGCCGAAGGCGTAGTGGAAGATCACCATCGCCAGCAGCACGAAGAGGATCATGCTGATGATCATCTCGCGCGTGCGCAGCTCGCGGATGAGGTCCTTGCGCAGGATGGCCATGAACTGGCGCCAGCCGGTCACAGGACGCTCCCCTCCTGGACGTGCTCGCGATACACGGCGACGAAGGCGTCGGGGTCGACGCCGGCCGCGTGCTCGTAGGCGATGCGGCCGTTCTCGATGATCATCAGCTGGGAGCCCCACTCGAGACCCTTGGCGATGTTGTGCGTGACCATCACGAAGGTGTGCTCGTCGCGGATCTCGGCGAGCAGGCCGTCGAGGATGTCGACGGCGCGCGGGTCGAGGCCGGAGTGGGGCTCGTCCAGCAGCAGCACGCGCGGCCGGTGCAGGATGGCGCGCGCGATCGCGAGGCGCTGGCGCATGCCCTTGCTGTAGGTGCGCACGACGTCGTAGCGCCGGTGGCTGAGCTCCAGCCGGTCCAGCAGCTCGTCGATGCGCGCGTCGCGGTCCTCGACGCCGTACATGTCGCCGTAGAAGCGCAGGTTCTCCTGCGCCGTGAGGTCGAGGTAGAGCATCGGGTTGTGCGAGATCAGGCCGATCGTGCGGCGCACCGGCATGGCGTCCTCGCGCACGTCGTGGCCGGCCACGCAGACCTTGCCCGCCCCCGGCGTGAGCAGCGTGGCGAGCACGCGCAGCGTCGTCGTCTTGCCGGCGCCGTTGGGGCCGAAGATGCTCAGGAAGCCGCCGCGCTCGAGGCCGAACGACAGACCCTTGAGCACCTCGCGGCGGCCGAACGTCTTGCGCAGGCCTTCGACCTCGATCTCGAGCGGCATAAGGCCTCCGTCAGGCGGACGCGCGGCCGAGGCCACCGTCAGCGTCGCCTTCGGCGGGCACGACTTCGCGCACCTCCTGCTCCTGGCGCCGGCTCTTGGGCCAGAGCGAGACGGCCGCGCCGATGCAGAGCAGGATCGAGCCGAGCCACACGAAGCGGATAAGCGGGAAGACGACCATGCGCAGGGCGATCGTCGAGGAGGTCTTGTCGAAGGGCGCGTCGGCGACCACGAACAGGTCCTGCTTCCAGCCGCCGAGGATGACGGCGCGGACGGCCGCGCCGGCCAC
>CAIWHY010000195.1 GCA_903912585.1 uncultured Thermoleophilia bacterium
CTGCACCGAGGCCCTGCTGACGGCGCGCGAAGACGGCACGCTCTCGCGCGACGCCGTGATGACGGAGGTGCGGGGTCTCGGCGACTCGCTGGTCGTCGCCGGCGGAGAACGGCGGCTTCGCGTCCACCTGCACACCAACGAGCCGCAGAAGTTCCTCGCCACCCTCGCGGCGCTGGGCGAGATCGAGCGCAGCAAGATCGACGACATGGTGCTGCAACAGCTCGCCGGCCGTGAGGCGACGTTCGCCCTCGTCACCGACTCGACTGCGGACCTGCCGGAAGAGGTCGCCTTCCGCCTCGGCGTGGTCGCGGTACCGCTCACGCTCACGCTGGGTGAGGAGAGCTACCTCGACGGCGTCGACATCACGGCGGACGCGTTCATCGCCCGCGTGTCGCGCGGCGAAGGCGTGCCGCACTCGTCGCAGCCGGCGGTCAACGACTTCGTCCAGACCTACCGCCGGCTGCTCGAGTACCGCGAGGGCGTCGTCTCGGTGCACATCGCCGGCGCCATGTCGGGCACCGTGCAGGCGGCGCAACTGGCGGCCCGCGAGGTCGACCCCGCGCGCATCAAGGTCGTCGACTCGTGCTCGGTGTCGATAGGCGCCGGCCTCGTGCTGGAGGCGGCGGGAGAGGCGATCGCGGCCGGGCTGAGCCTCGACGAGGTCGCGGCGGCGGCGGAGAAGGCCAAGCGCGAGACACGCGTCTTCGGGACCGTCGCGTCGCTCGACTTCGCGGTGCGCGGAGGGCGCGTGAGCCCGGCGATGGCGCGCTCGCTCGAGCACCTTCATCTGACGCCGATCATCGTGTTCGACGAGCACGGCAAGGCCGGCAAAGGCGGCGCCGCGCTCGGCTTCGACCGCGCCCTCAACGCCATCATCAAGCGCGTCGTGCGCTTCGCCGGCGGTGCCCCGGCCCGTGCCATGGTCGTGCACAGCGGCGACCAGGCGGGCGCCGACTTCGTGGCCGCCCGCCTCGCCGAGCGGCTCGGCGGCGAGGTGCCGGTGCTGCGGGCCGGCGCCGTCCTCACCACGCACGTCGGCATAGGCTCCGTCACCGCCGCCGTGCGCCGCCTGCCCGCCTGACCGGCCGCCCGCTGCCTGCCTGACGGCCGTCTGCCGGCGGCGCCGCCCGCCGCGTTCGGCGTCCCCGCCCCGTTCGGCGTCCCGGCGCCGGCCCCGGCGGCATGTGCACGTTTTCACTACCCTTCGCGTGGGAACCTCACGGTCGAGCCCCTTTCCGGGGCTCTCTCAGACCTGGAGGTCCAATGGCCGTTCGCATCGGAGTGCCCAAAGAGACCGCGGTCGGCGAGACGCGCGTGGCGCTCGTGCCGGCCGTGGCGGAGAAGTACAAGGCGCTCGGCGCGGAGGTGCTCGTCGAGCGCCGCGCCGGTCAGCTGAGCCACATCAAGGACGAGGAGTTCGCCGCGGCCACGCTCGTCGACTCCGCGGCGGAGGCGTTCGCCGCCGACGTGGTCCTCAAGGTCGACCCGCCGACAGTCGCCGAAGCGGCGGGGCTGCACGAGGGCGCCGTGGTGATCGGCCTGATGCAGCCCTACAAGGCCTTCGACTCGATCAAGGCGCTGCGCGACCTCAAGGTCACCAGCTTCGCGCTCGAGCTTCTGCCGCGCATCAGCCGTGCCCAGTCGATGGACGCGCTCACCTCGCAGGCGTCCATCGCCGGCTACAAGGCCGTGCTGATGTCGGCCTGCATGGCCGGCCGCTACTTCCCGATGCTCACGACGCCGGCCGGCACGCTGCGGCCGGCCAAGGTCGTGATCCTCGGCGTCGGTGTGGCCGGGCTGCAGGCGATCGCCACCGCCCGGCGCCTCGGCGCCGTCGTGGAGGCCTACGACGTGCGCGCCGCCACCCGCGAGCAGGTGCAATCGCTGGGCGGGCGTTTCATCGACACCGGCATCGACGCCGAGGCCGAGGGCGGCTACGCGCGGGAGCTTACCGACGAGGAGAAGGCCAAGGCCAAGGAGATCGTCGATGCGCACCTCATCGACGCCGACGCCGTGATCACGACGGCCGCCATCCCGGGCAGGCCGTCGCCGAAGCTCATCACCGCCGACGTCGTCGACAAGATGAAGTCCGGCACCGTGATCATCGATATGGCCGCCGAAGGCGGCGGCAACTGCGAGCTCACGCGGCCCGGCGAGCAGTACAACCACCCCAACGGCGTGTTCATCTACGGGCCGCTCAACATCCCCGGCATGCTGCCGGTGCACGCCTCGGACCAGTACGCGCGCAACCTCATGCACTTCCTCACGCCGCTCATCGTGGAGGGCGAGCTCAAGCTCGACTGGGACGACGAGATCCTCGCCGGTAGCGTGCTCACCCGAGACGGCGTGATCGTCAACGAGGGCGTCCGCGCCCGGGTGGAAGGAGGCGCCACGTGATCAACGGATGGGCGGCTCTCTACATCTTCATCCTCGCCGGGTTCGTCGGGTACGAGGTCATCTCGCGCGTGCCGGTGATCCTGCACACGCCGCTGATGAGCGGCTCCAACTTCGTGCACGGCATCGTCGTGGTCGGCGCCATGGTCACGCTCGGTGCGGCCAACACGACCCCCGAGCGCATCATCGGCTTCCTCGCGGTGCTGCTCGGCACCGCCAACGCAGTCGGCGGCTACGCCGTCACCGAACGCATGCTCGAGATGTTCCGGAGCTCGCGCGACAAGGACGCGAAGAAGGCGGGCGGCGCGGACGCGAGTGGCGGCGCGCCGCCGGCGACCGGTGGACCGTCGCATGCGGCCGCCGGCGCCGCCGGGAAGGC
>CAIWHY010000196.1 GCA_903912585.1 uncultured Thermoleophilia bacterium
CTCGGCCGGGACGTCGTAGCCGCGATCCTTGATGAGGTCGCGCAGAGCTGTCACACGCTGCTTGCGCGCCCCGGTGTGGTCTCTCTCCCGCTGGGAGGTGCGATCCTGTCGGCTCACCGAGGGCCTCCTCGCTTTCCCGTATTATCTGCTTCCCTTCTCGCACAGACTGAATCGGGTCGCGCGGCCGCGGAGTTTACTAAGATGCGTAAGCAGATGTGACTCCACTCCGGGAGGACCCAGTGATCACGATCCATGAGGCCATCGACGCGGTGCTCGCCGAGGTGCGGCCGCTGCCGGCCGAGGAGGTCCCGCTCCTCGAGGCGCTCGGGCGGGCCGCCGGGGAGGCCATCGTCTCGCCGGAGAGGGTGCCCGCGTTCGACAACTCCGCCATGGACGGGTACGCGGTCCGCGGCGCGGAGCTGACCGCGGGCCGCCGCGAGTTCCGCGTGGAGGTGGAGATCCCGGCAGGGCGCTGGGTCGACGTGCGCATCGGCGAAGGGGGCGCCGCCAAGATCATGACCGGCGCCCCGCTGCCGCCCGGCGTGGATACCGTGGTGCCCGTCGAGCTCACCTCGCAAGCCGGCGACACGCTCACCATCAACGAGCCGGTCGAGCCGGGCGAGAACGTGCGCCGCGCCGCGGAGGACCTCGCCGAAGGCGACGTCCTGTTCCCGCGCGGCGCCCTCCTCGGCCCGGCCGAGATCGGTCTACTGGCCTCGGTCGGTTTCGAGCGCGTCGCCGTCGCCCGCAGACCGCGCGTCGCGATCCTGGCAACAGGGAGTGAGCTGGTGGCCGCCGGCGCGCCGCTCGCGCCCGGTCAGATCCGCAACTCCAACTCGTTCACCACCTACGGTCAGGTGCTGGCCGCCGGCGCGGAGCCCGTCCTGCTGGGAATCGCCCGCGACGACCTCGACGAGACCCGCCGGCTGATCGCTGCGGCGCTCGCGCACGACGTGGTGCTCAGCACTGGCGGCGTGTCGGTCGGCGAGTACGACTTCGTGAAGCAGGTGCAGGAGGAACTCGGCGTGGAGCGCCGCTTCTGGGGCGTCGCCGCCAAGCCGGGCAAGCCCCTGGCGTTCGGGGTGCGCGAGGGCGCGCTCGTGTTCGGCGTGCCCGGCAATCCGGTCGCGGCCATGGTGTGCTTCGAGCTGTACATCCGGCCGGCCCTCCTCGCCATGCAGGGCCGGCCGGATCTGTATCGCCCCTCCGTGTTCGCGGCGGCGGAAGAGCCGGTGCGCCTCACGAAGGAGCGGGCGGAGGTGCGCCGCTGCCGGCTGGTGCACCGCGGCCGCGGCTGGGGGTTCACCACTACGGGGCCGCAGGGCTCGGGCATCTTGCGCTCGATGGCTCTCGCCGACGGCCTCGCGGTAGTTCCCGCCGGCCATCCGGCGGGCGAGCCGGGCGAAGAGCACCTGGTCGCCCTCCTGGCCGGCGGCGCGGCCGAACGCCCGCCGTACCCCGGCGCGGGGTCCTCAGGGCAGGACTGAGGAGCTCCGGGCGACGGCCTTCTTCAGCGGCGTCGCCCGCTCGAGCCGCGCCCAGACGATCATCCGGTGACTGGCGCTGTACATCGGCGTGCAGGTCGTCAGCACGAGCGCGTAGCCGCGGTCGTTCAGCACTCCGACGTCGGTGGGGAGCACGACCGTCGTCTTCACCACCGTGTAGCGGAACCGCGCGTAGGGCGTGTCGACGTAGATAGCGTCGCCCGGGCGCAGGTCGCCGAGCCGGTTGAACGGCGCCCCGAAGGTCGTCCGGTGGCCGGCGACGGCGAACGGTGTGCCGGCCCCCGGCAAGGGCGTGACCGCGTAGTGCACGGGGCCGCTCTGCAGCAACCCGTGGTCACCTGCCGGATCGAGGCCGGCCCGGCCTCCGGCGCCCTGCTGCACGAGACGGTCGAGGCCGATGCTGGGGATGCGCAGCCGGCCGACCGGGTCGCCGGCGTGGACGCGCTGGGCGTAGAGGACTGCGAGTCGCCGGACGACCTCCGCCGGCGGCACGCCGTGCTTGCGGGCGTCCGCCTTGGCAACGACGGGGGCGAAGGCCGCGCTGCTGGTCTGGTAGGCGGTGGAAAGCCGGCCCTGCTGCACCTGCGCGATCCCGGCCGACCAGAAGGGGTAGGCGAGGAGCAGCCCACCGGCGATGAGCAGGACGTCCCCCAGGCGACGCGACCACCGCTTGCTGGCGCCCCGGGCGCGGGACTCGGTCGGGGGGGTCGTGCCCGCGGAGGCGCCGTCGCCGCCAGACGTCGCGTCGCCGCCAAGCATCGCGCTGCCCCTGGTCGTCGCGTCGCAGCCCGGTGAGTTCTCGGCGCCGGCCGCCGGCGCGGGGCCGGGACCCTTGTCGGACGTAGGCTCCATTCGGGCATGGTACCCGCGCCGCGAGGCGCCCACAAACGTGCGGCGTCGGCGCGGCGGGCGGCCGCAGCGCGCGCCGCCCAACCAGGGACCGCGGCCGGCCGCCGGTCCCGACGCGGCGCCGCCCGCCGGACGACAAGGCGATGCCGGCGTCCGGGTGCCTTCCGCGCGGGCTTGGTGTACTGTGCCGGTCACCTGATCCCCGTGCAAGCGGACGAAGTGGAGAGCGCCGAGATGACGGACACCCTCACCCACACCATCGGCTCGGCCGGACGGCTGGCCGTCTTCTCGCGCGCGCAACTCGAAGAGCTCGACGCCGCGGCGCTCGCCGTCCTCGCCGACGTCGGCGTCTCGATGCCGTCGGCCAGGGCGCGCGAGGCGCTGGCCGCGCAGGGCGCGGCCGTGGACGGCGCGCGCGTCAGGCTGTCGCCGGAGTTGGTGCGCCGCCTCGTCGCCCTGGCGCCGGCGGCGATCACCCTCGGCGCCCGGGCCGCGGCGCCGCTCGTCACCGGCCAGCGTTCGCTGCTCACCACCGACGGCTGCTGCGTCGAGATCTACGACCTCGAGACCGGCGAGAAGCGCGGCACCACCGCCGAGGACGTCGCCACGATCGCACGAGTGGTCGACGCGATGCCGGAGGTCGACTTCTGCTGGCCCGCGGTGAGCGCCCAGGACCGCCCGGTCGAGGTCCGTGGCCTGCACGAGCTCTACCTGGCGATCGCCAACACCGGCAAGCACGTGCAGACCGTCACGGTGGTCGAGCCGGACCTGGCCGAGGTCGCCGTCGCGATGGCGCGCGTCGTGGCGGGGAACGAGGAGAAGCTGCGCGCCGAGCCGCCCGTCAGCGCCCTGCTCGGCACGGTCACCCCCCTCGGCAACGACGCGGGCACGCTCGAGGCCGGCCTGGTCTTCGCAGAGGCCGGCGTCCCGATCGGCTTCGTGACGATGCCCATGGGCGGCTCGACGACGCCGATCACGATGGCCGGCTCACTCGTGGTCGGCATCGCCGAGGCGTTGAGCGCCGTGTGCGTGATCCAGGCCGCCTTCCCGGGTGCGGCGGTCTTCATCTGCTTCATCCCGAGCGTGATGGACCTCAAGACCGGCGATTTCACCGGGGGCGCGCCAGAGGACACGATCATGGCCGCCGCCGTGGGCGACGTCGGTCAGTACTACGGCCTGCCGACGCAGTGTGGCGTCAACTCGAGCGGCGCCAAGCTGCCGTGCTGGCAGTCGGCGCTCGACGACGCGACCACCAGCTACCTGTCGCTCGCCTGCGGCGTCGACATGCTCACGGGCGTGGGCATGGTCTCCGGCGGGCGGATCTTCAGCTACGAGGAGATGGCGCTCGCGGCCGATACGCTCTCCCAGGCGCGCGCCATCGCCCACGGCATCGATCTCTCGTCGCTCGGCGGGTCCGCCGGCGGGGCGCCTGCGCCCGCCGCCGGCGCCGCCCTCGTCGACGACCAGCCCTACCGCCACTGGGCCGGTGGCGGGAAGCCCACGGCACTCGACCTCGCCCACGAGCGCGTGGCCCGGATCGTTGCCGGGCACCGCCCGCCCGCCCTGGACGCCGCGCTCGACGCCGAACTGCGGCGTCTGGCCCGCGTCGTCTGAGCCTGCGGCGAGCCTGCCTACGCTCGCACTGAAGGTTGTCTTTTGGCCTGCGTGCTGTATAACTCGCAGTCAAGAAGTCGCAGGGGAGAAGTGCGGCGTTATGTGTCTCGGCATGCGGTGGGGGCCGCGCCCCCAACTGTTCCGCCCACGCGGGTCCAAACGGAACGTCGAGACGAGATCAGCGGAAAGGACAGAAGGATGACGAAGGGCAAGACCTACACCTTGGCAGCCGTACTCCTCGTCGCGGTCGTCGCGATGGTGGCGTTCGCTGTCGGCTGCGGGAGCAGCAGCTCGAGCAGCAGTCCGAGTGCATCGTCGACGGCCGTGACCGGCACGCCCATGGAGATGGCCACCAAGATCCTCGGCCACGCACCCACCGGCCTCGCCGCGACCATCGTCAATCGTGGCAGCGTCATCGTCGCCAACGACGCCAACTACCCGCCGCAAAGCTCGGTCGATCAGGCGACCGGCAAGCTCGTCGGCTTCGACGTCGACGCCGCCGACCAGATGGGCAAGCTCCTCGGCCTGAAGGTCGACTTCAAGAACCCGGCGTGGGAGACGATCCCGGCCGGCCTCCAGCAGGGCAAGTACGACGTCTCCATCGGCTCGATGACGATCACGCCCGAGCGCCAGAAGGTGCTCGCCTTCACCGACCCGTACTACTACACCTCGGGTCAGATCTTCGTGAAGAAGGGCGGCACCCAGATCACCGGCGTCAAGGACCTCTACGGCAAGACCGTCGGCGTCGGCGCCTCCACCACGTACTACGACTTCCTCAAGAAGTACCCGCAGATCAAGGTCAAGACGTACACGACGGACGCGGATGCGTTCCCGGACCTCGCCAACGGCAACCTCGACTTCGTGATGACCGCCGGCCCTACGGGCCAGCAGGCCATCCTCAGCGGCCAGCCGTTCGAGTTCTCGGGCAAGCCGCTGTACTACGAGGACCTCGCGTTCGCCCTCAAGCAGGGCGAGGCGGACTGGCTCTCCATGCTCAACTACTCCGTGCAGACGATGCACAAGGACGGCTCGCTCACGGCGATGTCGAAGAAGTGGTACAACGGCATGGACCTGACGGTGAAGCAGTAGCGGGACCGGTCTCGTAACGGCTTGTCGCCGCAGGGCGCCGGCCGGAACCAGCAGGACTGCGGCGGGGGCTCCCGAGCGGGCCCCCGCCGCCGGACCTTTGAGGAGGTTCATAACCTGATGCACACACGCTCCCGCTTCATGAGCATCGCCTTGTTCGCGGCGCTGCTCGTGCTGGCAGTGACGGCGCTGACGCCCGCTGCCCTGGCGGCGACGTCCGCGTCGCCGTCGGCGGTCCCTGCGGCGACGGCGCCCAAGGGCACCCCCATCCCCGTGGGCGTGATCCCGGACCCGAACGCCGTGATCACCTCCGGGAACGGCAAGCTCTGGTCCGGGGACAGCGTCCAGGTCAACTTCTCGCCCAACGGAGCCATTCTCGACCCCGCAAAGTGCCTCGTCTACATCAACAACAACCTGCAGAAGCTCAGCTCGGTCCCCAACATCGTCTATCTCTCGCCGGCCACCCCCACGCTCAACTTCGCGCTGACGGCCAACTACGGCAAAGGGTCCTATGACTTCAAGGTGATCATGGTCACCACAAAGGGAGTCAAGGTAGAGAAGACCTGGACCTACAGCTCAGAAGGCAAGGCCGGCGGCGGTCTGGTCAAGTGGAGCGTCATCAAGAACTGGTGGGTCTACATCGCCAAGGGCGCCATCGTGACCGTCGAGCTGACGGTGATCTCCATCTTCTTCGCCTGCATCCTGGCGCTGTTCGGCTCGCTCGGGCGCCTTTCCAAGAAGTCGACCTTCAAGCAGGCGTGGGACCGCTACCAGAGCTGGGGCTACATGTGGCGCATGGTGCTCGGCCGCATCCCGTACTGGATCGCCACGTTCTACACGTCGCTGTTCCGAGGGACGCCTCTCCTGCTGCAGATCATCGCCATCTACCAGGTGATCCCCGAGTTCATCAGGGCGTTCGGCCTGCCGCAGACGCTCAACCCGCCGGCCTTCTGGTCCGGCGTGGCCGCCCTCTCGCTCAACTACGGC
>CAIWHY010000197.1 GCA_903912585.1 uncultured Thermoleophilia bacterium
CCTCAGGGCCCGCCCGCCGTCTCCTTTCGTGGTCGGCAGGCGACCCGCGACCTTGACGCCGGCCAGGCTCGCGACTAGCGTGCCGTGCGGGCCCGCGGATTCAGGAAGGTGACGCCATGACGTCAAGACAAGGGCACGGCCGAGCGCCCTCTCCACCGGGCGACTATCACGTGCACACGACGTGCTCGGACGGCAGCGGCAGCGTCGAGGAGTGCGTGGCGCGCGCAGTCGCTCTCGGCCTGCCTGAGATCGGGATCGCCGATCACCTCTCCGGCGTCCGGCACCAGGACTGGGACGCGGCCGCGATCCCGTTCGAGCGGCTGGACGACTACGTCGCGGAGGTCCGCGCCGTCGCCGCGAGGCACGACGACATCAGGGTGCTGCTCGGCGTGGAAGCAGACTACGTGCGCGAGCACGAGGCCGGGTTCGCGGACGTCCTCTCGGCCTATCCGATCGACTACGTCGTCGGCGGCATCCACGTGCTCGGCGGGTTCGACTTCGACGACCCTGCCAAGCGCGGCGACCCGCGCTGGTCGGACCCGGACGCGCTCTTCGTCGCCTACTACGAGGCGGTGCGGCGTGCCGCCGAGTTCGGGCGCTTCGCCTTCATCGCCCACCTCGACTACATCGGCCTCTGGGGCCACAAGCCCGGGCCGGGCGTGGACGCCGGGATCGACGCCGCCCTGGACGCGATGGCGGCGTCGCGGACCGCCATCGAGCTCAACACCGACCGCGTCAGCGACCCTGCCGGCGTGATGTATCCGTCGCCCGACACCCTGCGCCGCGCCTGCGCGCGAGGCATCCCCCTGGTGCTGAGCTCGGACGCGCACGCCGCCGAGCACGTCGGGCGGCTGTGGGACGAGGCCATCGCGACGGCCCGGCAGGCCGGGTACCGCGAGACGCTCAGGCTCTCGGACCGGGCCCTGGTGCCGCTGCCCGGCGACTGACCGGCGGTCGCGCGGCCCGGCGTTCGCCGCCAGGCACAGCGCCTGCGGTTCCCGACGGCCACACTCGCCGCTGGCCGTAGTATCGTGAGCGCCACGGAGGCCGCAAGCGCACGCGACGAGGTGGGCGAGATGGACATCTGCAAGGACCTGATCGGTGGCCAGTGGGTCGGCGCATCCGACCACGGCAGCTTCGAGACCCGCGACCCGGCGCACGTCGACGCGGTGCTGGCCACGTTCCCGAGCGCGACGGCCGCCGACGCGGAGCGCGCCGTGGCGGCGGCGGCCGAGGCGTTCCCCGGCTGGGCCGCGACGCCGGCGCCGGCGCGCGGGGCGATCCTCTTCCGCGCCGCCGAGCTGGTGGACGAGCGCTTCGAGGAGATCGCCACAACGCTCACGCGCGAGGAGGGTAAGACGCTCGCGGAGGCCCGGGGAGAGGTCACGCGGGCGCGCGACATCCTGCGCTACTACGCCGGCGAGGGCTGGCGCCGCGCCGGCGAAGTGCTGCCGGCGAACGCGCCCAGCGCGATGCTGTTCAGCAAACGCGAGCCCCTCGGCGTGGTCGCCGTCATCACGCCGT
This sequence comes from uncultured Thermoleophilia bacterium, assembly GCA_903912585.1. Classification (GTDB taxonomy): domain Bacteria; phylum Actinomycetota; class Thermoleophilia; order UBA2241; family UBA2241; genus CAIXSE01. Next base: position 1,525 of record CAIWHY010000197.1, read on the forward strand.
GGAACTTCCCCATCGCCATTCCGGCGTGGAAGATCGCGCCGGCGCTCGCTTACGGCAACGCCGTCGTCTTCAAGCCGGCGTCGGCCACGCCGCTGACGGCGCTCAAGCTCGTCGAGTGCCTGCAGGACGCCGGCCTGCCGGCCGGCGTCCTCAACTTCGTCACCGGCTCCGGCGCCGCCGTGGGCGAGACGCTCGCCGCGAGCCCGTTCGTCGGCGGCCTCACGTTCACGGGCTCGCACGGCACCGGCGCCGGCATCTATCGCAAGGCGACCGAGCACTTCGCACGCGTCCATCTGGAGATGGGCGGCAAGAACCCGACCATCATCCTCGACGACGCCGAGCTGGGGCTCGCCGTGAAGCTCGCCGTGATGGGCGGGTTCGGCCTGACCGGCCAGAGCTGCACGGCGACCAGCCGCGTGATCGTCGAGGACGGCATCGCCGACCGCTTCGCCGCCGCCCTGGCAGAGGCCGCCGCTGCGCTCCGGGTCGGCGATGGTCTGGACGAGGGCGTGCAGATGGGACCGGCGGTGAGCGCGGACCAGCTCGCTACCGACCTCGACTACATCGCCATCGGCAAGAAGGACGGTGCCGAGCTGCTCGCCGGCGGCGGCCGGGCCGGCGCGGGCGGCCACTTCCTGCAGCCCACGGTCTTCGACCACGTCGACGCCGGCAGCCGCCTCGCCCAGGACGAGATCTTCGGGCCCGTCGTGGGCATCGTGCGGGCGCGCGACCTCGACGACGCCATCGCCAAGGCCAACTCCGTGGGCTACGGTCTCGCCGCCAGCGTGGTCACCGACGACCTGCGCCGCGCCCTCACCTTCGTCGACCGCATCGAGGCCGGCGTCGTGAAGGTCAACGAGCCGACGACCGGCCTGGCTCTTCAGGCGCCCTTCGGCGGCTTCAAGCTCTCGAGCGCCAACACGTTCAAGGAGCAGGGCCCCTCGGCCATCGAGTTCTACACGCGCACCAAGACGGTCTACGTGACCTACGGCTGAGACGCCTTGGGGCGCGCGGGCCCGCGCGCGCCGACGAGCGCGGCCCCTCCCGTCCGTCGCAAGCGCGCCGGGGTACAATGGAGACATGGGAATAACGGCAGACCCCACCTACCGGCTCGTCGTGACGGGCCCGGAGCGCGACCTGCTCTACGACCACTTCCGCCACCTGTTCTGGGGGAGGGACGGCGTAGAGGTGGTCAAGGACCGCCGCGCCGGCGAGCGCCGGCGCGAGGCCGCTTCCGGCGGCCTCGACCGGCGCACGCGCGACCGGCGCCGGGCGCGACCGGTCTGGATCGTCCCGCCCGACTGAAGTCCCGCCGGCCCGCGTCCGCAGGGCCACCCGCGCGCCTCGGCGATCCGCCCCGCTGCCATCCGGCCCGCGGCTGCCGCCGGGCTCGCCTTCTCGCGCTCCCTCCGGCTTCTCCCGAGGCCCGGCGTTCGCATATACTCCGGTGACGTTCGTCCCGAAATACCGTCGTGGAGGTTGTGAAGATGCTGCTAATGGGTGAATCGATCAACGGGACGCGCAAGCAGGTCGCCGAGGCGATCCAGGCGCGCGACGCTGAGTTCATCAAGACCCTCGCCACCGATCAGGTCGCGGCTGGCGCCGGCCTCCTCGACGTCAACGGCGGCGTTGCCGGCGGCAACGAGATCGAGGACCTCACCTGGCTCATCGACACCGTCATGGGCGTCACCGAGATGCAGCTCATGGTCGACTCCGCCAGCCCGACCGCGCTCGAGGCCGGCGTGCAGCACGTGATCGACAAGGGCGGCAAGGTGCCGTTCATAAACTCGATCTCGGGCGAGCAGCCGCGCATCGACGCCGTCCTGCCGCTGATCGAGAAGTACAAGTGCCCGGTCGTCGGCCTCTGCCTCAGCGATGAGGGCATCCCGCCGACCGCCGAGGACCGCTTTGCCGTCGCCAAGAAGCTGTACGACATGTGCACCGGCGCCGGGCTCCCCGCGGAGGACCTGTGGATCGACCCGCTGGTGCTCGCCGTCTCGGCCGACCCGTCCGCGCCCGGCGTCACCATGGACACGCTCAAGCTGGTCAAGGAGAAGCTGCCCGTGCGCACCACCGGCGGCCTCAGCAACGTGAGCTTCGGCCTGCCCAACCGCGCCCTCCTCAACCGCACCTTCGTGGCGATGTGCGCCGGCCTCGGCCTCGACGGCTTGATCGTCGACGTCCGCAACAAGGCGATGATGGCCAACATCAAGTCCATCGAGGCTTTGCGCGGCGAGGACAACTTCTGCGGCAACTACCTCAAGGCTCATCGCGCCGGCATCCTGGAGTAGGCGCGTGGGCGAGCCCGAGCGCTGCCGGCTGCGCGATCTGGGGGTCGCCGTCGGCACGCTGCCGGCCGGCCCGCTGAACGCCATCACGGATGTGGCCGGCGTCACCGTCGGCCACTCCACGGTCTCGTGGGGCGGGCTCGAGCTGCCTTCCGGCAGCGGGCCCGCCCGCACGGGCGTCACAGCGATCTTCCCGCACGGCGACGACATCTGGCACGACCGTGTCGTCGCCGGCGCGTTCGCGGCCAACGGCGTCGGCGAGCTCATCGGCATCAGCGCCATCCGCGAGTGGGGCCTCATCGAGACGCCGGTCCTGCTCACCAACTCACAGAGCGCCGGCGCCGTCTACGACGCCACCGTGCGCTGGATGATGGACAGCAACCCGCTGGCCGGCATCGAGGACGCCGTCATGCCGGCCGTCGGCGAGTGCGACGACGGCTTCCTCAACGACCTGCGCGGCATGCACGTCAAGGAAGAGCACGTCCGCGAAGCGCTCGACGGCGCCTCCGCCGGCCCCGTGGCCGAAGGCTGCGTCGGGGCCGGCACCGGCATGAGCTGCTACGACTTCAAGGCCGGCATCGGCACGTCGTCGCGTCTCGTGCAGGCGCACGGGCACCCCTACACGGTCGGCGTCCTCGCGCTCGCCAACTTCGGCGTCCGGCACCGGCTGCAGGTCGACGGGGTGCCGGTCGGGCGCGAGATCACCGACCTGATGCCGGTAGAGAACCGCCAGGGCTCGTGCATCGTCGTCCTCGCCACCGACGCGCCCCTCAGCGCCCGCCAGTGCGAGCGCATGGCCAAGCGCTGCGCGCTCGGCCTGGCGCTGACCGGCTCGTACGCCTCGGACGGCAGCGGCGAGATCATGGTGGCCTTCTCCACCGTCCGCCGGGCGCCGCGCGAGTCGGCCGAACTGCGCACGGTCGTCTCCGTCGCCAACGATCACATGCATGAGCTCTTCGAAGCCGCCGTCGATGCGACCGCCGAGAGCGTCGTGAACTCGATCTGCGCGGCGCGTACCACCGTCGGGCGGGCCGGCAACAGCGCCTTCGCGCTGCCCCTCGACCGCCTCGTCGACGTCATGCGCAGCCACGGGCGCGAGGCGCGGCTCCCCGATGGCCTCTAGACGCAAGGCTTGCCGCGCATCGCGGCGGGCGACTAGTATTGGCGGGCGCGCGGGCCGCTGGCCCGCGCTGTTCGCAAGCCGGATCCCGGCGTCGTACCTGGGGGTACGTCAATGAGCTGCTCGAGCTGGGCACCAGCGTTCCTACCCATGTCTGCCACGTCCGTCGCGCCGGCGTCGTCATCCCGCCGCCGCGGCTCCTCTCGCGCGCCTCTCCGAGGCGACGACTCCACGTCGACCACCGATCGGGTCAGGCAATCGCGGAAGTAAGAAGGAGGTAAGGGCCCGCAGCCGTTCGGGGCTGGGCGTACGGCGGGCCCGGAGAACCGTGGACAAACGACGATACTTCGTGCGCAAGGTGTTGAACGCCATCCTCACCATCATCCTGGTGGCGTCGTTCAACTTCGCACTCTTCAGGATCCTGCCCGGCGACCCGGCGCGCCTGCTCCTGCCCAAGGGCAAGCAGCCCCCCGAAGCGGTCGCCAAGCAGCGCGCCATCTTCAATCTCGACAAGCCTATGTGGCAGCAGTTCGTCCTCTACTGGGGCGACACCATCCAGGGCAAGTTCGGCATGTCCTTCGCCGAGAAGCGGCCCGTGTCGCAGGTCGTGGCAGAGCGCATCTGGCCCACGGTCCTGCTGGTCGGGGTGGGGACCATCTTCGCCACGGTGATAGGCATGATCACGGGCGTGTTCGCGGGGTGGCGAAGAAACGGCACCTTCGACGTCGTGACGACCAACACCGGCATGGTGCTGTACGCGATGCCGACCTTCTGGTTCGGCCTCCTCATGATCATGCTGTTCTCGACCAAACTGCGCTGGTTCCCGACGGGGCGCATGGTGGAGCCCGGCGTCGACCTCACCGGCTGGCCGGCGTTCACCTCGCTGATGCACCACCTGTTCCTGCCGGCCTTCACCTTCGCGGTCGCCTACGTCGGCGAGTATCACCTCATCATGCGCAGCTCCATCACCGGCGTGATGAAGGAGGACTTCGCGCTCACGGCGCGCGCCAAAGGTCTCTCCGAGAACAACGTCCTCTGGCGCCACGTGGTCCCCAACGCGATGCTGCCGACGGTCACCATCGTGATGATGAACCTCGGCTTCGTGATGTCGGGCGCCATCCTGTCGGAGGCCGTGTTCAACTGGCCCGGCCTCGGTCTGCTCTCCTATGACTCGATGAACAAGCGCGACTACCCCGTGATGCAGGCGGTGTTCCTCATCGCCAGCATCGCCGTGATCATCGCCAACCTCATCGCCGACATCATGTACTACTACCTCGACCCGAGGGTGCACGCATGATCCCGCGTCGGTTCAGAAACTGGATCCTGTTCTGGACGCCGGTCGCCTGGCTGGTGCTCGAGCTGATCAAGTACCCCAAGGACGTCTACTGGGCGGACGGGCTGGGCGCGATGCTCAAGGGCTTCTTCTCCAGCACCGTGGCCAACTACCCGGCCTGGATCCTGGTGCTGGCGGCCCTCGCCGTCCTCGCCGTCGGCATCCTCGGCCTCGTGCGCAAGACCAAGGCCGTCGGCTTCAACTACCTGCTCATCGTCATCGGCGTCGTCTTCGCCGTGTGGGCGTTCCTCGCCGGCGGCGCCTCCGGCTGGTCCGCCGGCGCCGACGCCATCTCCTACGACTGGGTGTTGCAGACGCTCGTCGTCGCACTCGCCGGCGTAGCCGCCTACTTCTGGGCGCGCGGCAACCCCGAGCGCGCCGAGCTCCTCACCTGGAACACCCACCAGGTGTGGAGGCTCTACCGCGGCAACTGGCAAGGCATGCTCGGCCTCGGCATCCTCCTCTTCTTCACCGCGATGGCCTTGCTCGCCCCGTTCCTCATCAGCCATGCGCTCCTCGACCCCAACGCGCAACTCACGGACCCCAGGACGGGCCAGCTGTTCCTCGCCTATCACCCGCCGACCTTGTACTGGCCGAACCTCTTCGGCACCGACCAGGTCGGCCAGTCGGTGCTCGCGCAGTTCGTCTGGAGCGCCCGCATCTCGCTGGTCGTCGGCCTTCTTGCCGCCGTCGGCTCCACCGTCGTGGGCGCCGGCATCGGCATCGTCGCCGGGTTCTACGGCGGCTGGCAGGGCGAGGTCTGGATGCGCCTCACCGACGCCTTCCTCGTGATCCCCTGGCTCCCGCTCGCCATGGTGCTCGCCGCCGCCTGGGGCCAGAACTACGGGATCATCATCCTGATCATCGCCATCACGAGCTGGCCGGGCACCGCGCGTGTGATCCGCTCGGACGTGCTGCGCGTGCGCGAGCTGCAGTTCATCGAACGAGCGCGCGCC
>CAIWHY010000198.1 GCA_903912585.1 uncultured Thermoleophilia bacterium
CTCAAGCTCGCCCGCCTGGCGCGAGACCGCGAGGCCCTGCTGCGCGCCCGCGAGCTCGCGACCGCCATCCTCGCCGCCGACCCGCGCCTCGAGAGGCCGGAGAGCGGGCCGCTCCGCCTCGCGGTGGACGCCGCCTTCGGCCACGAGCTCGCCTGGCTGCTCAAGGCCTGACGGGGCCGCCGCCACGGCGGCCCCGTATACTGCGGGCATGCGCACCGCGGAACTCATCGCGTCACACGGCAACACCGACTTCGACGCCTTCGCGGCGATGGTGGCCGCGCGCAAGCTCTACCCCGAGGCGGCGATCTCGCTGGGCGGCGCGGTCAACCGCAACGTGCGCGAGTTCCAGGCGCTCTACGCCGACCTGATCCCCGTCGTCGACCCCGGCGACGTCGACCGCGGCAGCGTCAGGCGCCTCATCCTCGTCGACACGGTGCACGCCAACCGCATCGGCGACCTCGCCGATCTCTGCGCGCGCGACGACGTGCAGGTGCTGGCCTTCGATCACCACATCCTGGGCGGCGAGCTCCCCGCCTTCATCCACGCGGACAACCTCGTGAGCTCGAGCGACGGGTCGCTGGTGACACTGCTGGTCGGCATCCTGGTGCAGCGCGGCATCGCCATCACCCCGTTCGAGGCCACGGTGTTCGCCCTCGGGATCCACGAGGACACCGGCTCGCTGACCTTCTCGACGACCACGCCGCGCGACGCCGAGGCGCTCGCCCTGTGCATGCAGAGGGGCGCCGACACGGCGCTGCTGGAGAAGTGGCTCACGAGCACGCTGACGCCGGCGCAGCGGCACGCGCTCGCGGCAGCTCTGGAGAGCGCCGAGGAACTGCCGCTCGAGGAGGCCACGGTGCTCGTCTCGGCGCTTCGCGAGGAGGTCTACGTGGAGGGCGTCAGCGTCGTCGCCCATCGCGTCATGGACCTCACCGGGTGCGACGCCTGCTTCCTGCTCGTGGAGATGGAGGGCCGCATCTTCGTGACGGCGCGCAGCCGGGGCGGGCGCCTCGACGTCGCGGCTGCCCTCGCCGCGGTGGGCGGCGGCGGACACGCCGCCGCAGCCTCCGCCGTCGTCAAGGACGGCTCGCTGGCGGACCTCGCGGCCGCCATCGCCGCCGCCGTGCCGGCGGCCCTCGCGCCGGTGCTCAGGGCGAAGGACGTCGCCGTCCCGGCGCCGCCGCACGTGGGCCCCAGGACCTCCGTGGACGACGCCGCTCTGCTGTGCCGCCGGGAGCGCATCGGCGGCGTGGTCGTCGCCGAGGGCGGCCTCCTGGTCGGCAAGGTCGCCCTTGACGACCTGGAGAGGGCCGCCGCCCACGGTCTCGGACACGCGCCGGTGAAGGCCGTGATGAGCTCGCGCGTGACGGTGGTCGCGAAGGACGCCGGCCTGGACCGCGCCGCGGCTCTCGTCGCGCAGGAGGAGATCGGCTGGGCGCCGCTGGTGGCCGACGCTGCGGCGCCGGAGATCCGCCTCGCCGACGTGCTCGGCGCCGTGACCCGGCGTGCTCTCGCCGGCGACGCCGGCGCGCCGCAGGTGCCGGCGGGAGCGGCCGCCAATCTCGCGGGGCGGCTGGGCGAGCTGGGTCTGGACGACGTCCTGCGCCAGGTGCAGGCCGTCTCGGTCGGGGTCCGCGGCGTCTATCTGGTGGGCGGCGCCGTGCGCGACCTTCTGCTGGGCGAGCCGGGGTTCGACGTCGACATCGCCGTGGAGGGCGACGGCATCGCCTTTGCGGAGGACCTGAGCACCCGCCTCAAGGGCCACGTGCGCCCCCACGAGAAGTTCGGCACGGCCGTCGTGGTGGCCCACGACGACGACGGCCGCACGCAGCGCGTCGACGTGGCGTCGACGCGCTCGGAATCCTACGCATACCCGGCGGCGCTGCCCAAGATCGAGCACGCCGGCATCCGCAGCGACCTGGCGCGGCGCGATTTCACCATCAACGCGATGGCGGTCTCGCTCAAGCCGGAGAGCTTCGGCGACCTGTTCGACTTCTACGGCGGGCTGGCGGACCTCGACGCC
>CAIWHY010000199.1 GCA_903912585.1 uncultured Thermoleophilia bacterium
CGCGCTGGAACGGCAGCTGGACCAAGGTCGTCGCGATGGTGCACGCGATCGGCAAGCGGACGACGACCGACCTCGACTCGCTGGCGCAGATCCTGCCGGTGGTCAACATGGCGCTGACGCTCGACACGTCGCGCATCTACCAAGTGCACGTCGAAGGCACGACGCCGGTCATCGGTGGCGTCGACTACGTCGTCGCGAGCGAGGCGCAGATCGCCCAGGCGGTCTACCAGTTCGAGCATCCGCCGGCGCCGCACCGCAGCAGCAGCGCCGCAGGCCAGAGCTCGAGCGCGGCGGCGAGCGCGCCGGCCTCTGCATCGCCGTCTCCGCTCGCCAGTCCCTCGGCCACTGCGCCGCCCGCCGCCTCGCCGGCCAAGCACGGCGGCCACGACTGGTCGGCCTGGAGAGCGCTCGCGGCCACCACCTCGCTGACGCTCGAGGCGCCGACGACCTGGGCACCCGGCCTCGGCTATGACACCACGGGCGTGCCTTTCCGCGCCTACACGGTGGAGACGCCGCAGAAGCGGCACGTCAAGGCGGCGATCGCGGTGGGCACGGCTGTCGGCGGCAGCTGGGGGGCGACCGAGTACTGGGGCGTGCAGGCGCTCGCCTGGAGCGACCCGCCGGCGATCGCCAACCCCAACTCGACGCGGACGGTCAAAGGCCGCACGTACCTGCTCTTCTCCCAGGGCTCGAGCCTGCACATGGTCGCCTGGCACGAGAACGGCAACACTTACTGGGTCGTCAACACGCTCGACAACGTGCTCTCCAACCATCTGATGATGAAGCTGGCGGAGTCGTGCCGGCCGGTCGGCGCGTAGGCGGCGCCGGGGATCTGTACAAGCCCGCTCGTGAGCCGGGCGGCCAGGTCTCCCCTCACGCCCCCGTCTTCAGTAGATGGATCGGTGACGTCACGTGGGCATGGCGCCGCTCTCAGCGACCGATGGGGGACTCTCCTGCCGAAGTACCCGGGGCACCGGGACCAGCGGTTCCCAGATGACGCCGCTGACGTGGCACGGTCGTCGCCACAGCTTCCTCCGCCTTCGGGTGAGACCTGGCGTGGCTCTCGTACCAGCGGTGGTAGACGCCCACGAGGGGCGCCGAGGTCAGGCCGTGGAGCACGACGCTGAGCGCGACGGTGACGATGACCGTGACGAGCAGCGTCGCACCTTGAGGCACGCCGCGCTCGATGACGAGCAGGCCGAACACGACCGAGGCGAGGCCGCGCGGCCCGAACCAGCCGATGAAGGCAACGGTGGGCGCCCGGACGCCCTTGCCCAGCATGGCGATCGCCACCGGGACCATGCGCACCACCGTCAGGCTGAGCGCTGCGTACAGCACGACGTGCCACGTAAGGTGCGGGATGGCCCAGGCGATCGCCGCGGCGCCGAAACCGATCCACGTCACGGCCGCGAGCAGCCCACCCGCCTCTTCGGTGAACAGGGTGGATCCTGAGCCCTGCTCCCCGGAGAAGCGCCCGAACGCCATGCCACCCACGAAGGCGGCAATGAACCCGCTGCCGCCGAGCTTCAGCGCGAGGGCGTAGGCAAGGAGGGCCGTGGCCAGCGGCAGGATCTGCCGCCACTCGCTGCCGACCCAGCCGCGCCGAGCCGTGAACCGGAAGAGCAGCGCGCCGAGAAGACCGGCGGCGACGCCGGCCGCCAAGCCCCAGCCGATCTGGTCGGTAGCGTTGTGGACCACGGCCCAGGTGATCCCCGTCGTCAACTCCGCGTTGGCCAAGTCAAGCGCGACGAGGAAGAAGGGGACTGCGAGGCCGTCGTTGAGGCCGCTCTCCACGTCGAGCGCCTGCCGCACGCGGGCGGGCACTGACGTGTCGGTGACGACGCGCTGACCCAGCGCCGCGTCGGTCGAGCACAGCATCGTGGAGAGGAGAAAGACCGACGCGAGCGCCATGCCGGGGAACGCCAGGACGCCGGCTCCGAACCCCGCGAGCATCGTCAGCGGCAGCCCGATGAGCAGCAGGCGGCTCGGCCAGCCAAGCTGGTGGCGCAGGGCACGAAAGTCGAGGCGGGCGGCGTCGCTGAACAGGAGGAGCACGAGCGTCACTTCGGTGAACCGTTCGGCCATGGCGCTCTCGAGCGACACGTGGATCAGGCCGAGGACGTACGCGCCGACGACGAAGCCAGCGGCCGTGAAGACCAGCGCCGAGGTGATGCCGCGCCGGTCGAGCGGCCGCGAGAACGCGCTCCACGCGATGATGATGAGCGCGATGATCGCGAGCGTCGTCATGCCGTACAGCTCGCCGCGCAGGAGCGGTCGATCGCCAGATCCATCGGGGCCTAGCTCTGGCTCGCCGAAGCTGCCCTGAGGCGCGCGACTGCGGGCAAGAGGTCGGTCGCGATATTGCGTTTGACGACGAAGGCGTCGGCTCCGGCCGCGATCGCCGCCAGCCGCACGCTGTCTTCGTCGTGGACGCTGAGGACGATCACCTTGATCTCGGGGGAGCGCTCTCGGACCGACCGCAGCCAGTCGAGATCGCCGTGCCGCGCCAAGGACAGATCCACGACGGCCATGTCGGGCTGCAGCCGCCTCGCCCCTTCGAGCAGGGAAGCCTCATCGGCGACCATGAGGACCGTTCCGAAGGCGCTCTCGAGCAGCCCGCGCACGCCTTCGGAGAGGCCTTGATGGCCGTCCGCGAGCAGAACGCAACTAGGGTGCTCATTGGGCACAGGGAGATCCTTCTCTGAGACGCTCCGAGCCTAGTGCGCAGGCGGCGGGCTGTGACCTCGGGAAACTACGGGGCCGTGGGCTGGGGAATTACGAGGGGTCCGGCGGTCCGGCGGCTTCGACATCTCTGATGGCCGCCTTCAGGGTGGGGTAGAAGTGCTCCCGGTCGAGCGTCTCGTAGAGCCCGTAGCGCAGGACCAGGTCCTGGAGCCGGCTGCGCAGCTCGGCGAACGCCAGGTGGATGCCGGCGGCGTTGAGCTCCTTGTCAAGCTGTTCGAGCATCTCGGCCGCGGTCACGTCGATATCGGTGACCGCCTCGCACTGGAGCACGATCCAGGAGGGCTTCTGGCCGTGCACGAGATGGCGGATCTGCTGGCGGAAGACGCTGGCGTTGACGAACATGAGCGGCGCCTCCCAGCGATAGACGACGACGCCCTGCAGCTGGCGCGCCTGCGGGTACTCGTCGATGCTGTGCCAGCCGGGGACTCCCTCGACCCGGCCGAGCACGGCGCCGTGGGGCCACCAGTTGCGGCGGAAGAACAGCAGTATTGCGAGGGTCACGGCGATCGCGATCCCCCAGAGCACGCCGGCCAAAATCACGCCGACGGTGGCCACCAGAGAGAGCACGAGGGCGCTCTTGCGCACCCGGTAGTAGCGCGCGAGGATGCGGAAGTCCATGAGCGAGATGGCGGCCACGATCACGACGGCCGCCAGGGTCGTCTGCGGCAGGTCGGCGAGCAGGCCGTTGAGGAAGAGCAGGAGGATGAGAACGAGGCCGGCGCCGACGAGGCCGGTGACCTGGCTCTTGGCGCCCGACTGCTCGGCCACCGCCGTGCGCGAGCCGCTGCACGACACGGCGAAGCCCTGGAAGAAGCCGGCGGCGATGTTGGCGGCGCCCATGCCGATCATCTCCTGGTCGGGGTCGACCTCGTCACCGCGCCGGGCGGCGAAGCTGGTGGCGGTGGCGATCGTGTCGGTGAGCGACACGAGCGTGATGCCGACGGCGGCGATGAGCAGCGGGCCGACGTCGCCGATGCTGGTCCAGGGGAAGGCCGGCACGGGGACCCCCTGGGGCAAGGCGCCGACCGTCTTGACGCCGTGTTCGGCCAGCCCGACGGCCGCGGAGACGACCGTGGCGCCGACGACGGCCACGAGCACCGCCGGCACGCGGCGCGTGAGCCGCGGCAGCAGGAGCAGCACGAGCAGGCAGGCGACGCCGACGGCGAGGGTCGTGGCGCTGGTCTTGTCGAGGCCGGCGACGAAGGCCTTCAGCTCGGCGATGAACCCGTCGGCGTCGGTCGAGAAACCGAAGAGCTTCGGCAGCTGGCCGACGATGATGGTGACGGCCAGGCCGTTCATGTAGCCGACCTGGACCTCCTTCGAGAGCAGGTCGGCGACGAAGCCGAGCTTGCCCAGGCCGAGCCCGATCTCGATGAGGCCGACCATCAGCGCCATCATGCCGGCGAGGGCGATGGCGGTCGCCGGGTCGCCGCCGGCCAGCAGCGGCACGATGGCGGCGAAGATCAGTGGCGAGACGGAGGAGTCGGGCCCCAGCACGAGTACCCGCGAGGGGCCGAAGATGGCGTAGCCGACGAGGCAGGCGATCGTGGCATAGAGGCCGGTGACGGCGGGCAGCCCGGCCAGCTCGGCGTAGGCCATGCCCTGCGGCACGAGGATGGCGGCCAGTACGATCCCGGCCACGAGGTCGGCGCGCAGCCAGCGTCGCTCGTAGGTGCGCGCCACGCGCACGCCGGGGACCCAGCGATCGATGCTCCTGGTCCGGTCCGAGGCGGTCGCGGAGCGAGTGCTACGCCCGCCTGGCTGCTGCGGACTGCTCATGCCTCCTCCCGGGGATCACGCTAGGCAGGCTTGGTCGCCTCGAGCCCCATCACGAAGAACTCGAGAGCCTTCTTCGTCTTCGTCTGCTGCTCGCCGTGCCGGTCGATGTCGCGCTCGATCAGGTAATGGCGCACGTTGGTGTAGACGTCCATCAGGTCCGCCGGCGCGCACTTGGTGGAGAGCTCGAAGATGCGGCCGCCGTCCGGGTAGAGCCACAGCTCGGCGACCATCTTGTGGGCGAGCTGGAGCGGCACGAAGCGCACCTTGACCACGAAGATCGGCCCGAGGACCGAGAGGTCGTCGAGCTCGAGGCCCCCGGGCGCGTGGGCCTTGTAGAAGGCGCGCTGGTCCTTGTTGAACACCTTGCGCACAGGCGCGTGGCCGAAGCTGACCAGTTTCGTCTTGGCAGCGTCGGCGACGCCCTTGAACGACGCGGAGCAGACGAAGCCGCCCGGCATCGCGTCGACCTCGATGCCGAAGGCGTCGAGGCGGCGCAGCTCGGCGGACAGGTCGTTGGGCACGACCGGGCGCAGCTTGACGACGGAGTCCGCGCCCTTGCCCTGGATCCGCCGGCAGCGCGCGACGACGCCGGCCTTGTTGAGGGCGAGGTCGGGGGTGTCGAAGAAGGTGACAAGCCGGATCTCCCCGTCCAGCGGATCGAGGTCGAGGGCCTCGATCGCCGCGCGCGTGCTCTCCTGGGGGATCGTCAGCTTCAGCTCCACGCTCTTCGAGCCCTGCACGAGCTCCATGAGCTCCGCGAACTGCTCGGTGTCGAGCCCGCCCGCGGTCTCCTTGGGGGTCATGGTCTGTCTCCTCTCGCTCGCAAGCCGGTCATCCGAAGCGCTCGAGCAGCACGCCGTGCCGCAGCCCGCGGTCGCTCACGGTCAGGGCGTTCATGCCGAGCTTGTCCATCACCGTGCGCACCACGCAGGCGCCGGCGAGGATGACGTCGGCGCGCTTGGGCTGAAGCCCCACGATCTCGCGGCGCTGCTCCACGTCGTAGGACCTGTACAGCTCGATCTGGCGGTCGACCGCGGCGCGCGTGAGTACGGTGCCCTGCACCACCTCGGGGTCGTCGGGGGCGAGGCCGAGCATGACCGCAGTCATGTTGGTGATGGCGCCGCCCATGCCGACCAGCGCGTCTGGGGAGGTGAGGCCGTCGAGACGGCCGAACTCGCCGGCGATGGCGATCATCGCCTCGTCCAGCCGTTCGCGCGAGAGGCGCTCGCCGAGCCCGAACTCGCTGGTGAGGCGCACGGCCCCCACGTCGACGCTGAACTGTTCGTCCACGGTGCGGCCGTCCCCGATGGTGAACTGGGTGCTGCCGCCGCCGGTGTCGAACACGACGCGGCGCCCGTCGGTGAGGCCGAGGCCGGCGACGGCCGCGAGGTACGCGAGGCGCGCCTCTTCCTCGCCCGGGATGACCTCGATGGTGACGCCGGTCTGCTCGCGCACGCGGGCGATGAAGGCGTCGCTGTTGCCGGCGCTGCGCATCCCCATGGTCCCGACGGCGACCAGGGCCGAGGCGCGGTTGCTCCGCGCCTCGGTGGCCATGGTGGCGATCGCCGCGACGGTGCGCTCGATCGCCGCCGGGGCGATGTCGCCGGTCTCGGCGATCCCCTCGCCGAGGCGCGTGACCTTGGCGCGGTCGACGAGCGTGGCCCACGAGCCGTCCGCGCGCCGCTCCCCGATGTGGAACTTGACCGAGTTGGTCCCGATGTCGATGACCGCGTAGACCGGCACGGGATCCTCTCAGCCTTCCATGGCGGCGGCAGCAGCGGCGCCGGCAGCCTTGAGCCAGCGCGGGTAGTTCGTGTTTTGGCGATCGAAGAGGCCGAGCTCCCGCACGGTGGCGACGACGCGCTCGGCGTCGTCGAGCTCCACCGCCAGCGTGCGCACCGCCTGGCCCTCGGTGACCACGTCGGTCACCTCGACCATGCACCCGTTGAGCGTGTGGTGCAGGCGGCGCTTGTGGACCGCTGCCGCGCGCACCCCGCGCTCCGGTGCGGCCAGGACCGCCAGGAACTCGTCGAGCGAGAACGGCTCCCTCCCGGGCGGCGGCGCGCTCACGCGCAGCTCCGCGCAGACTTTGTCGGCTTCGCCGCGGGGGAGCGGGAAGGTCTCCTTCATGGCCGGCCGCCATTGCTCGAGGCCGGCCTCGTCGACCTCTTTGAGCTCCTTGATGTCCATCAGGCCGTCGCGGATCTTGACGGCTGCGTCCGTGCCCGGGGAGAGCAGGTAGATCTCGTCGCTCTCCTGAGTGAGCTCGGGCTCGAGGGCGGCGAACACGTCGTCGGCCGCCCCGAAGTCCTCGCCGAACGTGCGCCACTCCCAGCGCGGGACGATCGTGCCCATGGCGGAGCCCTCCCTTCTCACGGCGATGGACCTGCCGATGTGTCGTGGAGACGAGACTAGCGGGGACGCGGGGGGTTGTGACCTCGCAAAACTACGGGGCGAGCGGCACGGAAGACACGGGGCGTCAGAACTCGACGAGGCCGTTCTTGATGGCGAAATGGATCAGCTCGGCGTTGGTGTGCAGGTCCAGCGTCTCCATCATCTGGTACTTGTGGAACTCCACCGTGCGGGTGGAGATCGAAAGGCTTGTGGCGATCTCCTTGGCCGAGCGGCCCTCGGCAAGGAGCTGCACGACCTCGCGCTGTCGCAGCGTGAGCGCGGCGGCCGGGTCGCTGCCGTGCGACGGCCCATGTCTCATGGCCTCCAGGACCTTGCCGGCGAGCTGCGGTGTGAGGTAGGTCTTGCCCTCAAGAGCGGCGTGGAGGGCGGCGACAAGCTCCACGGAGGCCGAATGCTTGAGCACGAAGCCCGAAGCCCCGGCTTCGATCGCCCGCCGGGCGAAGGTGGCGTCCTTGTGCATCGTGAGGAACACGACGGGGACGTGGTTGCCGTCCTCCCTCAGCCGGGTCAGGGCGTCGATGCCGTTGAGGTGCGGCATGGCGATGTCGGCGACGATCACGTCCGGCCGCAGCCGCCCCGCCGCCTCGACCATCTGGCGGCCGTCCTCGACTACGCCGACCAGATCGAACTCAGGGCTGAGCAGGCTCGTCAGTGCCTCGGCGACCAGGAGATGGTCGTCGGCCAGGAGGACGCGCGGACGGTGCATGGCGCTCACGCGGGTCCTTCTCCATCCACGGGCACCCAGGCGATGACCTTGGTGCCCTGGCCCGGGGCGCTCTCGATGTCGAGCGTGCCCCCCGCCAGCAGCGTCCGCTCACGCATGCCCGCGAGGCCGAGGTGCATCCCCTTGGGCGCGCGCCCGGGGTCGAAGCCGGCGCCGTCGTCGGACACGGCGAGGAGCAGGCCGCCGTCCACCTGTCGCAGGGTGACCGTCGCGGCGCGGGCGCGGGCGTGCTGGGCGACGTTGTTCAGCGCTTCCTGCGCGACCCGGAACAGGCAGAGCGCGGCTCCCACCGGCACCACAGGGGGCAGCGCCTCGAGGTCCATCGCGACGTCGAGCTGCCCGCGACGGGCGCGCCGCTCGCCCTCGGCGCGCAGCGCCTCCGCGAGCCCGAGCTCCTCGAGTATCGACGGGTGCAGCTGGTACGCCAAGGAGTGGATGTCGTCGCTGAGGCGCACGAGCCCCTCGCGGACCGCCTGCATCGCTACGGCCTGGGCTCCTTCTGCGGCCAGCTCGGCGCGGCCCGCGTCGATGGCCAGTACGGCGAGCCGCTGGCTCACGTCGTCGTGCAGCTCGCGCGCGAGCAGCGCCCTCTCCTCCTCCTGGACGCTGATGAGGCGGCGGCTCAAGTCGTGCCGCTCATCCTCGACCCGCTTGCGCTCGGTGATGTCGCGCAGGACGCCGTAGGTGCGCACCGCGCGGCCGGCGGCGTCGCGCGCGGCCGTGCCGGACAGGTGCCGGACCCACAGCTCTCCGCGGTCGGGGTGCAGGTAACGATACTCGTGAGAGAAGTGGTCCCGTTCTCCTTCATGCAGCCTGCGGCGCAGTCCCAGCACCTGCGGGCGGTCGTCGGGGTGGAGGTGCGCCATCCAGAATCCGAGGACCCCGAGACCCTCCACCCGGTCGGGGGGGACGCCGCAGAGATCGCGCAACCGATCGTCCGTGTACATGCTGCCCTCGTCGTAGTCCACTTCGTAGAACGCGAGGCCGGCGAGCTCGGCCGCCGACGCCAGCCGAGCCTCGCTCGTCACCAGCGCCTGTTGCTCACGCTTGCGCTCGCTGATGTCGATGGAGACGCCGGTCACGCGGTCCACCACGCCGGCCGACGTGAGATGCGAGCGCCCGCGAGACAGGACCCAGCGATCCCGGCCCTCGTCCGTCATGACGCGGCACTCGACGTCGGCGAGTTCGCGCGACCGCGCGGACCGCTCGAGCGCTTCCCGGACAGGGCCGCGATCGTCGGGATGGATGGTCGACTGGAGGCGCTCCAGCGTGACGACCTCGTCCGGCGTGAAGCCGAACATGCTGCGAGTCCTGGCCGTGGCCCAGATGACGCCCGACCCGTAGTCGATGGCCCACAGTCCGGCTCCGGCGGCGTCCGCCGCCAGGTTGCGGCGTTCCTCGCTCTCTCGCAAGACTTCGTCGGCGCGCTGTCGCGCCAGCGCATTGGCGAAGACCTGCGCGATCAACTGCAGCCGCTTCACCAGCGGGTCCGGCCAGCCGCGAGGCGTCTGCACGGCGTTGAAGGCCAGAGCGCCGATGAGCGTCTCGCCTCCCACGTGAAGCGGAAGGCACAGGCTCGACTTGATGCCGCCGAGGCGGGCGTACTTCAGGTCGACGGCGGCCTCCGCGGGCAGGTCGTCGAGCGATGAGAGCACCACCAGGTGGCCGGCCCGCATCTGCTGCACCAGCCAGGGGTACTGCTCCTGGCTGATCGCCTCGGGGGGCTGCGGGCCGCCCCGCGCCGGGAAGGCGTGGGTCGGCGTGATGGCGTCCGCGACCGCAGCGGACCACTGCCACAGCACCGCGTAGTCGATATCGAGGAGCTCGCAGACGCGGCCCAGCGCGGCCTCGATCTCGCCGTCCACCGCGACGGGCGGCAGGTTGATGAGCTTCGAGGAGAGGTCGGAGATCAGCGTCTCGAACTCGAGACGGCTGCCGCTGCGTGGCATCGAGGCCGGCGTGTGTACGATCTCCTCCATGGCCCGAACGCTACATCATCTTCGGGCCCCTCGTAATTCCCCAGCGATGCGCCCCGTAGTTTCCCGAGGTCACAGGCTCCCCGATTCCTACTAGTCTCCGCTCCGACAGGCGTAGTGAAGTCAGGACACGGAGGGTGCCATGCCGAAGACAGTCGCGGAGCTGGTGGCGGATGCCATGGCTCAGGTCGAGGACGTCGCGCCGAAGGAAGCTGCGGTCGAGGTGGCCGCGGGCGGAGCGGTGTTCCTCGACGTGCGCGAGCCGGTGGAGTGGGAGCACCATATCGGCGGTGCCGTCCAGGTGCCGCGGGGGATCCTCGAGTTCGTCGCCGACCCCACGAGCCCCAAGCACCACCCGCAGCTGGACCCGGCCAGCCGGGTGATCGTCTACTGCCGCTCCGGGCATCGAGCCGCCCTCGCTGGCGTCACGCTCAAGGACATGGGCTTCGCGAACGTGGCCAACCTGACGGGTGGCATCACCGCGTGGCAGGAGGCCGGCCTGCCGGTCGCCGAGCACCACGACGGGCTCTGAGCGCCGCTCGATCCTGCCGACGCCGCGCCAAACGACCAACGAAAGCGAGGACCTGAGATGGCGGAGAACAAACGAGTGAGCACCACTGTGCCGCTCGACTGGAAAGAGGTGTGGTTCACCAACTGCCCCATGGTGTCGGCCAACAACGTGGACCAGGAGCTCGGCTGGTGCCGTGAGGAGTACAAGAAGATCGGCGTGGAGTACGCGTACTTCCGCCACGCGCCCGAGAACAACTGGTACCCGCACTACATCCACAACCTCGACAACCTCATCCGCATGGGCGGCCTCTACCCGCCGATCCACGTCCACGCGGATCTCCGCCGCACGGTGCTGCTGGGGGCGACGTGGGTCTACGAGGGCGGCTGCATGGCGGTGCGCGCCCGGGACCAGATCTTCAAGATGACGGACCTCAAGGGCAAGAAGATCGGCATCTCCAAGAGCCTGAACACCATCAAGAACGACTGGTGGCGCATCCAGGAGCACATGGGCATCGAGAACATGCTGAAGCTGCACGACATGACCATGGACGACATCGAGCTCGTCGAGTTCCCGTACCCGGACGACTGGTACGACAAGCCGGAGATGCTCCAGGTCACCATGAACAACCCGTCGGAGCTGTGGATGCGTCGTGACCACAAGCACGACCTGGCCTTCCGTCCGCTGGAGACGGCGTTGCTGGGCGGCAAGGTCGACGCCATCTACACGCAGAGCAAGGTCTTCCAGCACCTGCAGGAAGCCACGGGCAAGATGAAGATGATAGAGGACCTCTCCAAGTACCCGGACTGGACCATCCAGGTCGCCAACACCCCCGCCGTGATCACCTGCACCGACGTCATGGCTGACGAGCACCCGGAGCTGGTCCTCGCCTACATGAAGGCGATGATCAAGGTCGGCCGCTGGGCCAACGAGAACAAGCACGCCGCAGGGGCGATCCTCAACCGCCAGACCTTCTACCTCGACGCCGAGGACACCTACCAGGGCATCAAGGACGTCGACATGGTGCCGAGCCTCAGCGCCCGGAACCTGGAGTGCGTGAAGCTCGGCAAGGACTTCATGTTCAGCCACGGCTACATCAAGCACGACTTCGACGTGGATGAGTGGGCTCGTCCGGAGTTCCTCGAGAAGGCGGCCGAGGAAGTGCTCAAGGAGGAGTGGGCGCGCAGGAGTTGGACGAAGCTGCCCGAGGGCGGCGCGCTCGAGGTCGAAAGCACGCGGCTCGGGTAGACACCGCTTCAGGCCAGGGACAAACGCGACGGGGCCGGGGGATCGCGGCCCCGTCGCACAGACAAGAACGGAGTATCTATGTGCTGTCTCTTCACCATCCTCTTCCTGCTCGGGGCGCGCGCTGTCGACGTCGTCTGGTGGATCGCCCAGCCGGCGCGCTGGAGCGCCGCCTTCAGTTCGGCGCTGTGGCCGATCCTCGGCATCATCTTCGCGCCGTGGACCACGATGATGTGGGTGCTCGTCTCGCCCGGCGGCGTGCACGGCATCGACTGGCTCTGGATCGTGCTCGCCGTCATCGTCGACGTCGGCTTCTGGAGCGGCGGGGCGTACACCAACCGCGACCGCATGCCGGGTTCCTCGTCGCAGGCGGCGTGACCAACCTCGAATGACACCGCAAGGAACGGAGTGCCGATGAACGACGACGAGATCATGGACGAGCTGGGCCCGATCGACTACCTGGTCATCGAGTTCCCGGCGGGCAAGGCCGACTTCTCGGGCGAGATGGCGGCGCAGCTGAAGCGGCTGGTCGAGCGCGGCATCGTACGCGTCCTCGACCTGCTGATCATCACCAAGGACGCCGACGGCACCGTGGACGCGTCCGAGCTTCACGAGTTCGACGAGGACCAGGTCGGGGAGCTCCGCGAGCTCGGCGCCGACATGGCGGAGCTGCTCTCCGACGAGGACGTCGGCCATATCGCCGCGGCCATGGAGCCCGGCACCGTCGCCGCGGCGCTGGTGTTCGAGAACGCCTGGGCGGCGCCGTTCGCCTCGGCGGTCCGCCACTCGGGCGGCCAGCTCGTAGGCAGCGGCCGCATCCCCATGCAGGCGATCATCGCCGCCATCGAGGCGGGCGACGACGTCGCGGTAGCGGAAGGAGCCTGACATGCCACTCGGCAGAGGACGCAGAGGACCTGGCGTGATCGGGCGGCCGGTCGCGCGCACGGCAGCGGTGGTCGGCACGGCGGCGGTGGTAGCGCACGGCGTGCGCCGTCGCGGCGACCGGCGGGACGACCGCCGGGACGGCCGGCGCTGACGCAAAGGGGTGCGCAGCCCGGCCGCCGCGCCGGAGCCGGGCAGAAGAAGTCGGGGCGAGGTGTAGGCGTCGCCGTCACCGCGCCCGC
>CAIWHY010000200.1 GCA_903912585.1 uncultured Thermoleophilia bacterium
GCCGAGAGCCCGGCAGGCATGAGGAGCTTCCTGTCGACGGGCCACCCGCAGTACACCATGCAGTCGTACGTGTGGGGCGGGAGCCTGGTGGAGGCCAAAGGCCAGACCGACACGTTCGCCTTCGAGATGCAGCGCAACAATGAGTCCATCGACGGTATCCCGCTGGTCCCCGTCGTGACGTCCGCGGCCTTGTTCAATCGAAGCAGCGCCCCGGGGTTCGCGATCGGTGGCCTCGTCGGGGTCGCCGACCTCAGCCTCTCGGTCTCTCAGACCTCGGTTCCGTGGAGCGTCCGCGCTCAGCAGTCCGTGGCGGGGCAAGCGCCGCAGTTCCACGACGCGAGGATCGTCAAGGGGATGATCGGTACGAAGGGGGCGGTGTACGAGTTCACGTCGTTGGTGCCGAACGGCGCCGCGGGTGCCCCTGCGAACCAGTTCCTCGAGCTCTACGTGCGCGCCCAAGACACGACCGGCATGATGCAGTGGGGCTATGGCCCCTCGGGGTTCTTCCCGCAGTGGATCTATCCGGCCCAGCGCGCCGCCATCACCCACGACTACGGCAACTCCGTCGGCAAGTACCTCGCCGCGACCCGCGACCCGATGACCAACCAGGGGGACTACTACTACACGATGCCGCTGCTCAAGGTGCAGCGCTTCTCCGTGCGCCTGGGAGGTCAGGTCGTCGGCAAAGGTTCGGGCGGCTGGATCTGGTTCGACAACGTCGAGCAGCAGTTCGACGCCGCGGCCAACAAGGTCATCTCCAACGGCGTGAACTGGCTCGAGTTCAGCGTCCAGTTCCCCAAGACGCAGCAGGCGATGAAGATCGGCTACGTCGAGCAGGCCTCGGTGGGCCGGCTGAACTACGCGATGCTGCACGACGCCCACTCACCCAAGGCGAGGAACGGGTCCTTCACCGATTCGGTGAACTGGGACATCGACAAGGTCCACATCAGGCCGATCCGCTCATCGCTGTGGACGAGCCCGGTGTCCGGCCAGAGCTACTACCTGAGGTACCGCGTCACGCTCGGCGGCGCACGGGCGAGCCAGCGGGCGCACCTGTACATCGCCGCGAAGTTCACGGATCAAGAGGTGAACGCCGGCGGACGCCACGCCTATGAGGGGCTGTTCTCGGTCACCGGGACGCTCTGCGGCAAGAAGGTCAGCGGACAGACGTGGACCGAGGTGCAGCCCACCGCCAGCCTGTGACCTGCGCGCCACCACTTCCGGGACCGGGCCCCGAGGTCTCCTGGACCCGGTGTCGCCCGAAGGCCGCGCACCGTCGCCACGGAGCCGGCGCGTCCAACTTCCTGGAGGGAGTCGTCATGAAGAAGCTCGTCCCGCTGGTGCTCGCTTGCCTGCTCGCGCTGATCGTCTTTGCGGGCACCGCGAGCGCCTCGAAGCCATCGCTCAAGACGCTCACTGCGCAGGTCGTCGCGCTTCAGCAGACGATGAAGGCGCAGGCGAAGTCGATCGCCCGTCAGGCGCACACGATCGGGAAGCTCTCGTCAAGAGTGCGCGCAGACGAGGCGAGGCTCTCCCGTCATGCTGCAAGGCTCACCCGTCACGGTGTGCGGCTCAACGGCGACGAGGCGGCGATCGCCGGTCAGGGCACGCAGCTCACCACTGCGGCCTCGCTGCTCGCACTCGCCCCATACGTCAGCGTGGTCACCGGGGCAGCGGGCACCTTCCGCGGACCGAACATCTTCTTCACCGGGGCCAATGTCCATATCGTCGACGGCACTCAATCCACCAGTGACTGGGGTAGCACTCCCACCGGACTCGGCAACCTCATCGTCGGGTACGACGAGGACGCCACCGACACGAGCGGCTCGCACAGCATCGTCTGCGGGTTCGCCAACAACTTCAACAGTTACGGTGGCCTGGTCGCGGGCTACCAGAACTCGGTCGGCGGACCGTGCGCGACCGTAGCCGGCCAGAGCAACGCGGCATTCGGTGAGTACTCCAGCGTCATCGGCGGCTACGGCAACGTGGACTACGGCGCCAGCTCCAGCATCACCGGCGGCGGGTACAACGAGGCAGACGGCGCCTGGAGCAGCATCGGCGGCGGCGGCGGGACCTCCACCGGCACCGGCGTGATCGAGACCACCGACCTGGGCTGGGCGGCCGGCAGCTACCACACGCCGTGACGGCGCTCGGGCCAGACGACTCCTGACCCGTCGGGATCCTCAGCGACCTTCTTCCCGCGGTGGATCCACTCGGCCCAGCGCGCCGCCATCACGAACCACTTCGGCGACTCTGCCGCCGCGAAGTCCACCGATCGAGAGGTGAACGCCGGCGGACGCCACGCCTATGAGGGGCTGTTCTCCCAGGCCCACTCGGGATCGATGCCTACGCGTCGCGTCCCCGCGAACGGATGCGCTCGTGCATCGAGCGGAGGGATGAAGGCGCCGGTGATGCGCGACTTCACGAGGAGGGTGGTGCGGGGGAGAGCCGGTCCATGGGGCCTTTCCGCAGACCGCTCCGCTCTACGCTCGTTCTCGTAGGAAAGCCCGCGTTGGCGGACACGCTCGAGGCAACAACGACAGGCCGCAGGCGAGCAACATAGCTCTACCCGGTCTTCTCTTTGGGGTCCGCTTCGGAGACAGGCTCGAGCGCGGCTCGCGGACGCTCGCCCTGCCGACTTCAGTCCGGCGCCTCCGCCGCCGATACCTGATGACGAGGATATCGGGGCCTGCACCTGCAGGCTCCTTCTGCCGGCCAGGTGCCTGGGCGCGTGTCTCGGGGCTCAGAGAATGTTTTCGCGCACGCGCACCGCTCGCGGCCGACAGTACCGATCGGAGGTACGACTGTGGGTGCACAAAGCTACGTTCGGGGCCGCTCCGGCCTTAGATCGCGCGGAGGCCGTCGCCGGCCCGGCGCGCTCATCCTGTTCGCGCTCGGCGCGTGCCTGCTGGCCGCGGCGATGCTCTTCGGCGCCGCGGCGGCGTCCGCCCGGATCATGGGTGCGGGCGGCGGCGCTCCCGGCGGCGTGCACGTGACCTATTCGCAGACGGACAAGGCGTTCATCGCCTACAGCTTCGTCGGCCTCAGCGCACCGGCCGTCGGCGTGATAAACGAGACCAACCACACCATCGCCGTCACTGTGCCGGTCGGCACCAACGTGACCGCCCTGGTGGCGACGTTCACCATCAGCGGCCTTTACGTCACCGTGCCCCCAAGCGCCACGGCGGAGGTGAGCGGCTCGACGTCCAACGACTTCACCAACTCCGTCACTTACAAGGTGCGGGCCGGCGACTACAGTACGCAGGACTACGTGGTCACGGTGACGATGGGAGCGGGGGCGGCCAGCACCATCGCCGCGAACGGCGGCAACGCCCAGACGGTGACCGTGGGCACGGGGGTCGCAACCGCCCCGAGCGTCATCGTCAAGGACGCCAACGGTAGCCCTGTCTCCGGCACGAGCGTCACCTTCGCCGTCGCCTCCGGCGGCGGCGCCATCACAGGCGCCTCGGCGACCACCAACGCCGGCGGCATCGCCACCGTGGGCAGCTGGACGCTGGGCACGGTCGCCGGCGCCAACACCCTGACGGCGACGGCAAGCGGCCTTGCCGGCTCGCCGGTGAGCTTCTCGGCGACAGGCAGCGCCGGCGTCCCCACGCAGGACGTGATCGAGACCGCTCCGGACAGCTCCGGCGTGCCGATCGGCGCGCGGTCGGTGGCTGCGGGCAGCAGTTTCAGGCTCTACGTCAACGCCTGCGACCAGTACGGCAACTTCTTCGGCAACACCGTCGGGTTCCCCGACTGGAGCCTCACGAGCGTCACCGGCCGCGTGGCCGGCGGAGATGTGGTGATCACGGACGGCGGTCCGGGGTCGAACTACGCCACCTTCACGGGCCACCTGAATGGCTCGTGCGTGTTCAAAGTCGTCGTCTCGGACCGGTTCACCGCCCAGACCGGCACGATCACGGTGACCGGCGCGCCGCTCACCGACCCCACGGTGACGGTCAAGTACCCCACCCTGACCACCGTCGTCTACAACAATTTCGGGGGCATGCCCGTCATCAACCTGCGGCAGTCGTGCAACGAGCGGCGAGCCGGCACAAGCGCGAAGCGCTGGGTCACGATCAAGAAGGTCACCCGCAGGGCGAACGCCAGGGGTGTCATCAGGTGGAAGTACAAGCTTCCCGCGAAGGGCACGTACAGTGTGCGGGCTTCCATCCGCAAGACCGCGAAGCACGCCGCGTACAAGACGAAGTGGATCGTGTTTACAGCGAAGTAGCCGGCGCGAGCTGAGCCGCACGACAGGCGAGGGCCCCGGTCTGTTTCTTCCGGCCGGGGCCCTCCGCACGTTGACGTCGCGCCTGCGCCTTCCCGTGCCATCGCTCCCGGCGCCCGGATTCAAGGCATCCGCGTGCGCTGCCGATACGTGTTGTCAGCATAGGCTGCGGCGTTTGTGACTGACCGCAGGGGAGGGGTTGTGGTGGGGACACTTCTGGCGAGGTGGCGTGCGGGCTTGTCGCAGGGCGCCGCCGGTGACGATGGTCCGGATGGCTCTTGGCCGTCCCGGACCTTCGTGGGGCGGGCGGCAGTCGTCCTCTTCTGGTCCTGCGGAGTCTCAAGCCTCGCAGGTCTGCTGGCCCCATCCACAGCCGGCGGCCTGCCGGTCCGCGTCTCCGCCGCGGTCGCGGTCGCCGCGGGAGCGGGCCTGCTCAGCTGGTTCCTGCCGTGGGGCAGGTGGCCTCGCTGGGCCGGCCTCCTCTTGATCCCGGCGGGCTTCGCGCTGGTGGCGCTCCAGATCACGCTCGCACACCCCGACGCGCGCGGCTTCGCCGTCTCCTTCGTCCTGCTCTTCGCCTGGATCGGCGTCGCGTTTCCGCAGGGGACGGCGCTCATGGCGCTGCCGCTGTACGCGGCCGCGTACTTGCTGCCTCTGGCCTCCGAGGGGCAGATCACGAGTCGCAGCCTGGCCTCCGTGGCGTCTGTGGGAGCAGCCTGCATCCTCGTCGGCGAGACGCTGGCGTGGCTCTCGGCGAGAGTGCAGGCAGAGCGGGTGGCCTCGTGGCGGTTCCGCAGCGCGATGGACGAAATGGGCACGGAGCTTGCCTCCGCCGCTGATCCGGAAGGACTCTGGCCGTCGGTCGCCCTTCGCCTGAGCGAGGTCGCAGGTCTCCCCGACTGCGACGTCTATCGCCTCGCCGACGGCAGCAGCATGGTCTGCCTCGCGAGCGTCTGCGCGGGCGAGCCCCGCCCCGACTACCTGGGCCTGCGCCCGGAGCAGGACATGTGGGGCGTCGACGGGAAGGCGATACTCACGCAGGAGCCGGTCTTGATCGCCTCGCCGGACGATCCGCGCCTCAGCGCGGCGGAGCGCGAGGACATGAAGGCGTGGCGGGAGCAGGCGCTGCTCATCGTGCCGCTCGTCGCCAGGGGCGTGGTCGTCGGTCTCGTGGAGGCCAGCGAGACCCGCGAGGGCGGCAAGATCACGCCCGAGCAGGTCTCGACCGTCGTCTCGGTCTGCCGGCTCATCGCCGTGGCACTCCACGACGCCGACGCGATGCACGCGCAGCAGGAAGGCGCGCGCAAGCTGGCCGAAGGCGAGCGCAGGCTGGCCTCGCTGGACGAGTCCAGCCGCGCGGTCGCCGGCGCCGCGAGCCTGGAGGAGGCGCTCGCCGTGGTCACTCGCTGCGCCGGCGAAGCGCTCGGCGTCTCCGAGTGCGTGGCCTACGAACACGATGCCGGTCTCGACGCCATCGTCTTGCGCGCGAGGTGGGAGAGGGCGCCCGGCAGCCGCGACCGGCCGGCGGAGCCGTTGCCGCTGGCCGAGGGCCGGATGGGTCACGCCGTCCTCGAATCGGGTCGTCCCGTGCTCGAACACCTCTCCGACCCCAAACTGGACCCGGCCACGCGCGCGGATATGGAGAGCGGCGGAGAGAAGAGCCGCCTGACCGTCCCCATGCCGTCGGCCGACGGGCCCGTGGGCCTGCTGACCTTCGCGGACGCGGAGCGGGAGCGGGCGTTCCCGGAGGAGGACCTGGCCGTGGCGAGCGCGCTTGCCGGGCTCGCCGGCGAGGCGGTGGCCGGCGCCAGGCTGCTGCGCCGCCTGGGCCGCCTGAGCGAGGCGGACGCGATGAGTGGCCTCGCCAGTCACAGTGAGCTCCACGAGTCCCTCGCCATCGAGCAGGCGCGAGCCGAAGACCGCGGCAGCCACTTCAGCGCGGTCATGCTCGGCGTGGACGGTCTCAAGTCCCTCAACGACACCTACGGCCACGCCGCCGGCGACGAAGTGCTGCGGCTGGTCGCCGCGACGCTGTCGGAGCGGACGAGAGCCGACGACGTCGTCGGCCGCTGGGCGGGCGACACGTTCCTGATGATCCTCGCCGAGACGACGGCCGCTCAGGCAGGCCTGTTCGCGGAGGCGCTGCGCGCGGCGCTCGCGGAGGTGCCTTGCCTGACGGCGACAGGCGAAC
>CAIWHY010000201.1 GCA_903912585.1 uncultured Thermoleophilia bacterium
CGGCGATGGCCTCACCGGTGTCCTCGGCGACCGTGGTCGCGCCGCGCAGCCCGTAGATGCGGAGGATATCCGTGCTCATCGTCGTCCGCCCCGCGCAAGGAGCCAAGGCTCATGCATCGGCCGCTCCGCCGGGCTCGCCGGCGTCCGCCGGGACGTCCCCGTCCGCGGAGACGTCCTGGTCCGCCGCGTCCGCGCTCGCGTCTGCCGGCGCCTCGTGCTCGCGCAGGCCGGACATGAGTCCGTCCTCAGGTCTCGCCACCGGTGCAACGACCTCGGCGGCGAGCATGAGAGGGTCCCCTTCGGTCTCGCCGCCCACGGACGTCACGACCTCTTCCCCGGCACGCCGCAGCGCCTCCACCTCGTCGCCCGAGAGCTCGCGGAAGCCGCCGGGCTCCAGGCCCTTGTCGCCGAGGGGGCCGTAGCGGCGCCGGTGCAGCTCCTCCACGGGCAGGCCGACGGCTTCGAACATGCGCCGCACCTGGCGCTTGCGGCCCTCGTGGATGGTGATGTCGACGAGGGCCGTCTTGGCGCTCTGCTTGCGCAGGTTGACCTCCGCCGGCGCGGTAGGCCCGTCCTCGAGGTCCACCCCCTGGCGAAGCGTCCCCAGCGCGCGCCGGCTGACCTTGCCCCGCACGCGCGCCACGTAGGTCTTGGGCACCCCGTAGCGCGGGTGCATCAACCGGTTGGCAAGGACGCCGTCGTTGGTGAGGATGATGAGCCCGGTCGTGTCGACGTCGAGCCTGCCGACCGGGAACAGGATGCGCCCGTTCGGCACCAGGTCGACGATCACGCGCTCGGCGTGGGGATCGCGGCGCGTGCTCGCCACGCCGCGCGGCTTGTTCACGAGGAGGTAGCGCAGCTCGCGCGCCGTCACCGGATCGCCGTCGACGGCGACCACGTCCTCCGGGCCCAGCTTCTCGCGAGGGAACGTCACGACCTCGCCGTTGATGGTCACGGCGCCCTTCTTGACGAGCTCGTCGCAGGCACGGCGCGAACCCACGCCGGCGCGCGCGAGGAACACCACGAGGTTACTCGGCTGCGTCACGCCCTTCTCCTCTCGGCGTTGGCGAGCAGGCGGCTGCGGATCTCCTCGACCTCGGCGGCCGCCAGCGAGAACTCCTCGAGCGGCGGCAGCTCGTCGGCGGCGCGCAGCCCGAACAACTTGAGGAAGCGCTCGCCGGTGGCGTACAGGATCGGCGCCCCCGGCGTGTCGGCGCGGCCGCGCTGCTCGACCAGGCCGCGCTCCTCGAGTGACGTGAGCGCCCATTCGGACGAGACGCCGCGCACCTCGGCCACGTCGGCGCGCGTCACCGGCTGCAGGTACGCGACGACGGCCAGCGTCTCGAGAAGCGCCGGCGTGAGATCGTCGGGGCGCTCGGCGCCGGTGAGCCGGCGCACGTCTTCGGCGCAGTCGTCGGCGACCGTGAACGTCGCCCCCCCGGCGACCTCCGCGAAGACGATGCCGTGGTGCTCGCCGGCGTACTCGTCGCGCAGCACCTGGAGCGCTTCGGCGACCTCGAGCTCGAGGCAGCGGCACGCGGCCGCGAGCTCCGCGGACGGCACGGGTCGCGACGATATGAAGAGGAGCGCCTCAAGGCGCCTCGCAAGTGCGTTCATGGATCCCGGTGTGAGCGAGTGGACGAGTGGCCCCGATGCTACCGCACCGAAGCGGCCGGCGTCACCCGGCGGCGGGCGCGGGGGCGAGCCCCGCGTGCGCCTGCGGCGCCACGCGGGTCACGACGATGTCGCCCAGATGCCGCGTCTGACGAAGGAGCGCCTCTCCGCTCGAGTGCAGCTCGAGCAGCGCGAAGAACGTCACCGCGCGTTCGAGCCGGTTCTGCGGCGCGACGCCGGCAAAGGTGAAGCTGCCCTCGTCGCCGAGGATCAGGCGCAGGCGGCGCAGTTCCTTGACCAGAGAGACGGCGAGGTCGGCGAGGTGGCTGGTGTCCGGCCTCGGCGGCTCGCGGAGCAGCGGCGCGAGCGCCGCCGGCAACGCGGCCGGCGACAGCGAGCCGGCGACGGCCGGCCGGC
>CAIWHY010000202.1 GCA_903912585.1 uncultured Thermoleophilia bacterium
CTGAAGATCCCGGCGAGCCAGCCGCCGAGCACGCCGGCCAGTCCGGTCGTGCCGTCGCCTGCGTTGGTCGCCACCGAGAGCGTCCGCGTGGCGGTGGCGGCAGCGGCAGCCTTCTTCGCGGTGGGCGTGACCGTCGGGGTCACGGTCGGGGCCGCGGTGGTCGGCGTCGGCGCCGGGGCGGTCGGCGTGGGCGGCGGCGTCGGCTTGACGGTGGGCTTGATGGTCTTGGTCGCCGACGGCGACGGTGACGGTGATGCCGAGGCGCTGGGCGAGGGCGACATCTGCTGCATCTTGCCTTTCCACGGGCTGAAGGTCCACGCGTAGGTGGGGAAGCCGGGGTGGTTCGCACCGTTGAGGGCGCTGGCGAAGAACTTGGCCCACATCGGCGCGCAGTAGGTACCGCCGTAGGCGCCGTCCATCGGCGAGTTCTTGACCGGGTCGCCCATCCAGACTGCGGCGGCGAGTTGCGTGGTGTAGCCGCAGTACCACACGTCCCATCCGTTCTCGGTGGTGCCGGTCTTGCCGGCGCGCGAGTACGGGAAGTACGCCCCGGACGGCGCGCCGGTCCCGGAGGACGCCACGCTCTCGAGGCACTTGGTGACCACCGAGGCGACGCCGGCCGGGATGGCGCGGTGGCCGAACGTCTTGGGCTTCCAGTCGACCTTGCCGTCCGGGAGCACGACCTTCAGGATCGCCTGCGGCGGGTGATGGATGCCGCCGGAGGCGAGGGTCGCATAGGCGTCGGCCATCTCGAGCGGCGAGACTCCAGACGTGCCCAGCGTGATGGATGGGACCGCCATGAGGGGGCTCGTGATGCCCATCTTGGTGGCCGTCACCACGGTGTTGGCGGGTCCGACGTCCACGGAGAGCTGGGCGAACACCACGTTGTCCGAGATGGTCGTCGCGTTGGCGACGCTCTCGGGTCCTCCCGGCCCATCGCCGTGGACGACCCACGGGGCCGCGTAGCCCATCGGGATGATGATGGGGCTGGTGGAGTTGTAGTAGGTGCTGTACGGGTCCATGCCCTGTTCGACCGCCGTGGTGAGCACGAACGGCTTCATCGCCGAGCCCGGCTGCCGGCGCGCCTGCCAGGCGAGGTTGAACTTCTGCTTCTTGTTGTCGAGGCCGCCGACCATGGTGCGGATGTAGCCGGTCTTGGGGTCGATGGCGACGAGGGCCGCCGAAGGCTTGAAGCCGAAGTTCAGCGGCCCGGTGGTGCCCTTGATGATGCCGATGGCGGCCTTCTGCCACTTGAGGTCGATGCTCGTGTACACCTTGAGGCCGCCTTCGAAGACCTCGCGCGAGCCGTAGCGGCGCGTGAGCACGCGGGTGACGTAGTCGGTGAAGTACGCGGCGCTGCCGTTGTCCTTGCCCAGCGGGTGCTTGAACACGTGCATCGGCTTCGCCATCGCCGTCTGTGCGTCCGCCTGGGTGATGTAGCCCTGCTGGGCCATCAGCTGGAGGACGACGTCGCGGCGCGCCTTGGCCTGCAGGGGGTCGACGACGGGGTTGAACTGGGTCGGCGCCTTGGGGAGCGCGGCCAGCAGCGCCGCCTGCGCCAGCGTGACCTGGCCGACGTGCTTGTGGAAGTAGGTCTCGGCCGCGGCCTCCACGCCGTAGGCGTTGTCGCCGTAAAAGATCGTGTTGAGGTACTCGGTGAGGATCTTGTCCTTGGACCAGCGGTCCTCGAGTTGCCAGGCGAGCACGGCCTCCCGGATCTTGCGCGTGTAGGTGCGCTCGTTGCCCACGTAGGCGTTCTTGACGTACTGCTCGGTGATCGTCGAGCCGCCCTGCACGGCACTGCCGGCGCGGATGTCCGTGATGATGGCGCGGAAGAGGCTCTGGAAGTCGATGCCGTGGTGCTCGTAGAAGCGCTGGTCCTCGACTGCCACTGTGGCCTGCTTCATGACCTCGGGGATCTGCTGGCTGCTGACCAGTGTGCGGTTCTCGGCGCCGTGGAGCTCGGCGATGAGCACGCCGTGCTGGTCGTAGATGCGCGTGTTGACCGCCGTCGGGTTCTTCTGCATCGACTCGAGCGACGGCAGGTTGCGGGAGAGCGCGAAAATCGCGCCCGCGCCCATGCCGAGGACGATGATGGCGAGCAGCAGGACGACGAGCAGCGCGATCTTGAGCCAGAGGAACCGGTGCTTCTTCTTAGCGGTGGACTTGGCGCGGCGCTTGCGGCTGCGCCGCGGGACGTCCTCCGGCTCTACGGTGTAGCGGTTGTATTCAGCCATGGCTCATCATTGTACTCGATGGGTGACGCGCCGGCCGCCCCGCGGGTTCAGGCAGGCGCCGGGCCGAGGTCGTCCGGCCCGTCGTCGTCCGCCGCCTCGGCCGCCACGATGTGGGCCTTCTTCGGCTGCACGATCCGCGAGAGATGTATCGAGATCTCGTAGAGGATAGCGAGCGGGATGAGCATGGCGAGCATCGAGAAGGCGTCCTGGCTGGGAGTGATGACGGCCGAGACCACGGCGAGGATGACCATGGCGTAGGAGCGGTTCTTGCGCAGGAACTTGTCGTCGATGACGCCCACGCGCGCGAGCAGCACGAGGACGACCGGCAACTCGAACACGGCCCCGAACGCGAGCACGAACAGGGCGACGAACGTGAAGTAGTCGCTGGCCCGGTTCTGGACGTTGAAGTTGCCGGCCCCGAAGCTGAGCAGCCACTGCAGCCCTTTGGGCAGCACGAGGAAGTAGGCCAGCGCGACGCCGCCGAGGAAGAGGCCCGTAGTGGCGGCGACGATGGGGTAGAAGTAGCGCTTCTCCCGGGCCGTGAAGGCCGGCCCGACGAAGGCCCAGAACTCCCAGATCAGGACCGGCGCGGCGATGATGAGGCCCGCGACGAGCCAGACCTTGAGGCTCACCATGAAGGGCTCGGCGGGGCTGAACGTGGTGATCTTGTAGGCCGTCTCGGGCAGGCCGTGCACCTGGTCGAGCGGCCAGAGCAGGGCCTTGAACACGAACGTGTTGAAGATCGCCGCCGCGAGCACGCCGACGGCGATGACGGCGGCGCTGATGAAAGCCCGCCGCCGCAACTCGTTGAGGTGCTCGAAGAGAGTGAGCCTGTCGTCAGCGTCCAGCGCCACGCCGATCAGCCGGCCTCCGCGGTGGCCCGCGCCTCTGGTCCGGCGACCGCGCCCGGCTCGGCGACCGCCGCGGCGACCGGGAGCGCCGGATCGTCAGAGCTCGCGGGCTCATCAGGCGCGGCGAGTTCCGCCTCATCCGCTTCCGCAGCCGTCTGCGCTTCGGGCTCCGCGTCTGCCTCCGCATCGGCCTCCGCATCCGCGCCCGCGCCGAGGAAGCTCGCGAAGGCGGGCGCCGCGGACACCTCCGCGGCCGCGCCGGTTTCCGGCTCCGCCTGGGCAACGCCGAGGAAGCCGGCGAGGCCGGGCGGCACCGCCGCGCCGGAACGGTCCGCAGCAGGCGCGTAGTCAGTCCGCCCTGCGGTGTCTGCGGGCGGCCAGGGTCCGTCGACGGGGATAGAGGGCGGCGTTGCCGCGGGAACGGCCGCGACTGCGCCGCCAGCGCCCTTCTGATCGTCGTCGAGGTTGAGGTTGAGCACGCCCTTGACCTCGTCGCTGGCCTTGCGGAACTCGCGCGCCGCGCGTCCGAGCGTCTTCCCCATCTCCGGCAGCCGCTTCGGGCCGAAGATGAGCAGCGCGAGCGCGAGCACGATGATGATCTCCATGGGTCCGACGCTCATGGGCAGTCCCGGATGCGGGGGATGTCGGTGAGGAATCTAGCGGTGAGTGGAATGGTAGGGGCCTCGCCGAGTGAAAGCAACCAGTCGGCGAGGCGCCGGCGCGGCACTGCCCCGGCGCCGGGCGCGGTCTTGGCCCCCGGCACGGCCTCGGTGCCAATAAATCCCTGCATACAAGCGTGGAGCCGCCGATACCCCCGGAGGTTTCCGTGCCAGTTGCGCGCGGCTCGCGGCCTTTGGTAGAGTACGCGCCACGGAGCACTCGCCCGGGGGGGAATGGACCGCAACCGGAGCGCGGGTCTCCGCTTTCGTATGACGAGCACATATCTCACCAACTGGCTCTACGTGTGGCTCTTCGTCGTAGCCGGCGCGGGGCTCGTCGTGCTCATCCTGCTCTTTTCCAAGCTCATCAACCCGAGCCACCTCACTCCCGCGAAGCTGGCGCCCTACGAGTGCGGCATCCCCCCGGTGGGCAACCC
>CAIWHY010000203.1 GCA_903912585.1 uncultured Thermoleophilia bacterium
CGGCGCCGGCATCGGCGACGAGTTCGACGTCGAGCAGGCGCGCTATCACAAGATCATCATCATGACCGACGCCGAC
Organism: uncultured Thermoleophilia bacterium; assembly: GCA_903912585.1. Classification (GTDB taxonomy): domain Bacteria; phylum Actinomycetota; class Thermoleophilia; order UBA2241; family UBA2241; genus CAIXSE01. The sequence goes on from CAIWHY010000203.1 coordinate 77, forward strand.
GTGGACGGCTCGCACATCCGCACGCTCATTCTCACCTTCCTCTTCCGGCACATGAAGCCGCTGGTCGAGGCCGGCTACATCTACATCGCGCAGCCGCCGCTCTACCGGCTCAAGCAAGGCAACCAGGAGACGTACATCCACAAGGAGTCGCAGCTCGAGGAGATCCTCCTGCGCGGCCGCCTGGAGCAGATCCACGTCGACAACACGGAGACGGGGTTCACCTTCAGCGAGACCAAGTACCAGCGCTTCCTCAAGCTCTTCGGGGAGTACGAGGGCTGGGTGAAGAAGCTGAAGAGCCAGTGGGGCGGCGAGCTCATCGACTGGCTCAAGAACGGCCCGGTCATCGAGGCGGACATCACGTCGTTCGCCCAGCTCCTCGAGGCACTGCGCGAGGACATCGACAAGCGCTACGTCATCGATGTCCTCGGCGTCGACGAGGAGCAACAGATCGCCGACACGCGTCTGGTCGAGCGACGCACGGGCCTGGCCGCGAACCTGAAGATCCCCTTCGCGGCCCTCGCCGGGCGCGAGTTCCAGTCGCTCAGGCGCGTCCACTCGCGCATCGCGGAGCTCGTCGGACGCCCGCCGTTCACCCTGCACCTCGGCAACCGCAAGTCCGACGCGGCGAGCTATGAGGAATTGCGCGTACAGATCGTCGAGCTCACCAAGGAGGGCATGCAGTTGCAGCGCTTCAAGGGTCTCGGCGAGATGAACCCGGACCAGCTCTGGGAGACCACCATGAACCCCATGACGCGCACCCTGATGCTCGTCTCCATGGAGGACGGCCAGGCCGCCGACGAGGTCTTCACGATGCTGATGGGCGACAAGGTCGAGCCGCGCCGCGCCTTCATCGAGAAGAACGCGAAGGAGGTGCGGTTCCTCGATGTCTGATTCTCTGCAGACGCTCGAAGGCAAGATCGAGCCCATCGAGCTCGAGGACGAGATGCGCTCGTCGTTCATCGACTATGCGATGAGCGTGCTCACCGACCGCGCCCTCCCGGACGTGCGCGACGGCCTCAAGCCCAGCCAGCGCCGCATCCTCGTCGCGATGAACGACCTCGGCCTCGCGCCGAACAAAGCGCACCGCAAGTGCGCCAAGATCGCCGGCGACACCTCCGGTAACTACCACCCGCACGGCGAAGCCGTCATCTACCCGACCCTCGTGCGCATGGCGCAAGACTTCAACATGCGCTACACGCTCGTCGACGGCCAGGGCAACTTCGGCTCGGTCGAGGGCGACTCGCCGGCGGCCATGCGCTACACCGAGGCGCGCTTCAGCAAGATCGCCGTGGAGATGCTGCGCGACCTCGACGCCAACACGGTCGACTGGATGCCGAACTACGACGAGACCCGGCGCGAGCCGCGCGTCCTCCCGAGCCGCATGCCGAACCTCATGGTCAACGGTGCATCGGGCATCGCCGTCGGCATGGCGACGAACATCCCGCCGCACAACCTCGGCGAGGTCGTCGACGCCATCTATCACCTGGTCGACAATCCCCAGGCCACCGCCGATGACCTCATGGAGTTCATCAAGGGTCCCGACTTCCCCACCGGTGGCGTCATTCTCGGCACGGGCGGCTTCAAAGAGGCCTATCGGACGGGCCGCGGGCGCATCCGCGTGCGCGCCAAGGCGCACACCGAGCAGATCAAGGGCAACCGCAGCGCCATCATCGTCACCGAGTTGCCGTACCAGGTGAACCGCGCCTCGCTGATCGACAACATCGTCGACCTCGTGAAGACCAAGAAGATCACCGAGATCAGCGACCTGCGTAACGAGTCGGACCGGGCCGGCATGCGCCTCGTCATCGAGCTCAAGCGCGAGGCCATCCCCATGGTGGTGCTCAACAAGCTCTACAAGCACACCCAGATGCAGACGACCTTCGGGGTCATCAACATCGCCCTGGTCGGCGGCGTGCCGCGCACGCTCACGCTGCCGGAGATGCTGCAGGCGTACATCGCCTTCCAGAAAGAGATCGTCATCCGGCGCACCAAGTTCGAGCTCGACAAGGCCGAGACGAGAGCCCACATCCTCGAAGGCCTGCTTGTCGCGCTCGACAATCTCGACCAGATCATCAGCATCATCCGCAAGTCGCCGGACGGGGACATCGCCCGCGAGGCGCTCATCGACACCTTCGAGCTCACGCGGCCGCAGGCCCAGGCGATCCTCGACCTGCGGCTCCAGAGACTCACCGGCCTCGAGCGCGACAAGGTCAAGGAAGAGCATGCCGGCCTGCTCGCCCGCATCAAGGAACTGCGCGAGTTGCTCGGTGATGAGGGCTCGATCCTCGCCCTCATCAAGGGCGAGCTCGCCGAGATCAAGCGCCTCTACAACGACGACCGGCGCACCGACATCGTGCCGGACGAAGGCGAGATCGACCTCGAGGACCTCATCGCCGAGGAGCAGATGGCGATCACGATCACCAAGACCGGCTACGTGAAGCGCATCCCTGTCGCCACCTACCGCCAGCAACGGCGCGGCGGCATCGGCGTCGCCGGCATGGACCTCAAGGAAGAAGACGAGGTCGAGCACCTCTTCATCACCAGCACCCACAACTACCTGCTGTTCTTCACCAGCGTCGGCAAGGTCTACCGGCTCAAGGTGCACGAGTTGCCGCTCGCCGGCCGCAACGCCAAGGGCAAGCACATCGTCAACCTGCTGCCGCTACGCCAGGACGAAAAGATCTGCGCCGTCATCAACACGCGCAACTTCGAAGAGAGCGATGGCAAGTACCTCATCCTCGGCACGCGCAAGGGCATCGTGAAGAAGACGTTGTTCGCCTCCTACAACACCAAGCTCAAGGCCGATGGCATCATCGCCATCAAGATCCGCGAAGACGACGAACTGCTGGTGGCGCGCAACACCTCGGGCGACGACGACATCATGATGATCAGCCGCCTGGGCCAGGCGATCCGGTTCCACGAGAGCGACGTGCGCCCGACCGGTCGCAGCGCCTCGGGCGTGCACGGCATGCGCCTGCGCAAGGGTGACGAAGTGATCACCAAGGACATCGCCCGCGACGACAGCGACCTCTTCGTGATCACCGAGAACGGGTTCGGCAAGCGCACGCCGATCAGTGAGTACCGCATCACCGGGCGCGGCGGCATCGGCGTCCGGACGATCGCGCTCACCGACCGCAAGGGCTATCTGGTCGGCGTCAAGGCCGTGCGCGAGAACCACGAGATCGTGCTCCAGAGCCGCGACGGCGTGGTCATCCGCATGCGCGCCGACGGCATCAGCCGGCACGGCCGCGCCACCCAGGGCGTCAAAGTCATGAACATGCGCGAGGGCGACGTCGTCAGCGCCATCGCCCGCATGGTCGTCAGCGAGAGCGGCGCCACGGATGAGGAGATAGACGCGGACTGAGGAGGGTCGCGCGTCGACCCAGGCAGTCAAAGGGCCCGCGCGGCAGACGCCGCGCGGGCCCTTCTCCGTTGCTGGGCCGCGCGCCGGACGCCGCTGCCCGGCATGCGCCCGTGGCCCCGGGCCGGGGCGCTCAGCTCGTCGCGGCGCCCTCGCCGAAGTGCTCGTTGGCGACGAAGTCCTCGACCGTGCGGCGGGCGGCGATCTCGCGCATGCCGCTCTCGTCGATGAGGTAGGCGGCCGCCTGGTCGCGGCCGTTGTAGGCGCTCATGCACTCCAGCGAGTAGGCGCCGACGTCGAAGAAGGCGACGACGTCGCCGACCTTCGTGCACGTCGGCAGGTAGCGGTAGTCGGATCCGGGGTCGCCGGTGTAGACGTCGCCGCCGTCGCACAGCGGGCCGCCGATGCGGAACGGCCGCACCGTCGGCTTGCTGCAGTGGTTGGCGACCACGGCGCGGAAGTACCAGTGATAGCTCGAGTGCTCGAGGATCGTGTTGAAGCCGGCGTCGATCATCAGCCAGTCCTCGCGCGAGATGCGCCCGTGGGCGGCCTCGACGAGCTTCGTCTTCTCGGCCTCGACGCGGCTCACGAGGATGGCGCTGTTGCCGGCGATGGCGCGCCCCGGCTCCAGGTAGAGCTGGAGGTCCGGGCGCGCCGCCTCCACTCGACTGCCGATCTCGCGCGCGTAGCCCTCGAGCGTGTGCGGCGCCTCGAAGTACGTGTCCGGCTCGTCGCCGGTGCGGTCGTAGTAGGGGATCGCGAAGCCGCCGCCGATGTTGAGGTGCTCGAGGCGGACGTCGTGCGCCGTCTCGATGCGCGTCAGGAGCGCCAGCGCGGCCTCGAGCGCCTCGATGTACGGCTCCACGCGCGTGATCTGCGAGCCGATGTGGTAGTGCATCCCGACGAGATCGACGTTGGGCAGTTGGGCGGCGAGGCCGAACGCCCCCAGCGCCTCATTGACGTCGATGCCGGCCTTGGCACCCTTGCTGGTGCGCAGGCCGGGGTGCGTCTCGCTGGCGACGTTGAGGTCGACGCGCAGCGCGACCCGGGCATGCTTGCGCAGGTCGGCGGCCACATCCGCTATCCGCCGCAGCTCGAAGACGGAGTCGACGACGAGCGCCTCGATCGGGCCTTCGAGCGCCGCCGCCACCTCGGCGCGCGTCTTGGCGACGCCGTTGAAGATGATCTGTCGCGGCTCGAAGCCGGCCTTGCGCGCCTTCCAGAGCTCCCCGCCCGAGTTCACCTCGATGTCGATGCCAGCGCGCCGCACGCGGTCGAGGAACCACAGGTTGGAGCACGCCTTGCTGGCGTAGAAGACGCGCGTCGCCGGGTGGAACCGGCGGAACGAGTCGCGCAGCGCCGCGATGTTGCGGTCGATCTGCGCGGCGCTGAACAGGAAGAACGGCGTCGGCGTCGTCTCGGCCATGCCGGCCACGTCGACGCCGTCGAACACCATCCCGCCG
>CAIWHY010000204.1 GCA_903912585.1 uncultured Thermoleophilia bacterium
GCGGCGCCCGCCGCGGCGCCTTCCCAGGAGGTTGTCACTGCGGCGCCCGGGACTGCCGCGGCGCCGGGTGCCGAGGCGGAGGCGGCCGCTGAAGCGCCGCCGGCGGCCGACCTTTCCGCGGCCGCGACGGCCGCGGCCGCAGCCCCGGCCACCGCGGCCGCCGAGGCACCGGCCACTCCCGTGGCCGACCTCACGCTGGAGCGCGTCAAGCGCGCCTGGGAGCTCATCCTGCAGCGCGTGCAGGCGAGCCGCGTGAGCCTCTACGCGACGCTGCGCGACGCGCGCCCCAGCGCCCTCGAGGGCGGGACGCTCACCGTGACGCTGCCGTCCGAGCTCGCCCTCCGCCGCGCCGGCGAGCCCGGCAACGCCGAGCTCCTCGCCGGCGCCATCGAGGCCGCCCTCGGGCAGCCGCTGACGCCCCTGTTCACCCTCTCGAGCGGTGACAGCGCGCCGGCGAAGCCCGCTGCGTCGTGGCCCGAGCAGGCACTCGATTTCACCGACCTGATAAAGCACGTCAAGGGCACCTTCGACGCCGAAGAGCTGCCCGACGACTCCTGAAGGAGACACTCCCGTGGCCAACCCCCAGCAGGCAAAGATGATGAAGCAGATCCAGGAGATGCAGCGCAAGATGGCGCAGGCGCAGGAAGAGCTCGCCGTGGAGACGGTGGAGGCCAGCGCCGGCGGCGGCACCATCACGGTGGTCGTGACCGGCTCCCTGGAGATCAAGGAAGTCCGCATCAAGCCAGAGGCCGTGGACCCGGAGGACGTGGAGATGCTGCAGGACCTCGTCGTCGCCGCGACCAACGAGGCGTTGCGCGCCGCCCAGGACCTCGCCTCGACCAAGCTCGGCGGCGCCACGGGCGGCCTCGACCTGCCCAACATCCCCGGCCTCTTCTGAGACTGCCGGCCGCACCCGGCGGCCGGCGACCCGCTGACCGCACCCGACGCACCTGCACGTGACGCGCCCGCGCGCGGCGCTCCCGCCGGGCGCGCGACCGCGTTTGTAGACGCTGCATACCGGACCACTTGAATCCCGATTGACGGCGGCGGCGGCCGTACGGATCTTCGTTCTCCGGCCCTCACGGGCCGCCACTGGCCGGATGGGCCCTGTGGCACACGGCAGGATTGCCGTATGGGCCTGAGGGAGAGTACAATCGGGACTCGCGCCCGCCCTCTGTCCGAAGGGTGGGCACACCCGCTGACAAGAGTGTATCTGTATTCATGCTGTCACGAGGGATCTGCAAATGTATTCACCTGCGGTCGAGCGCTTGATCACCGAGCTGGCCAAGCTCCCGGGGATCGGCCCACGCACCGCCCAGCGCCTCACCTTCCACATCCTGCGGCTCGCGCCGGAGGAGATCCTGCCCCTGGCCGCGGCGATCGTCGACGTCAAGGAGAAGATCGGGTTCTGCAGCCGCTGCTTCAACCTCGCCGAGGGCGAGCTCTGCACGATCTGCGCCGACACGCGGCGTGACCCGCACCTGCTCTGCGTGGTCGAGCAGCCGTTCGACATCGTGACCATCGAGCGCACGCGCGAGTACCACGGCCTCTACCACGTCCTCGGCGGCGCCCTCAGCCCCCTGGACGGCGTCGACCCCGGCGACCTGCGCATCGCGGAGCTGCTGGCGCGCGTCGGCGACGAGGTCGAAGAGGTCATCCTGGCGACCAACCCCACGATGACCGGCGAAGCGACAGCCATGTACGTGGCGGACCAGCTGCCCGGGCGCGTGCGCGCGACCCGGCTGGCGAGCGGCCTGCCGGTGGGTGGAGACCTTGAATATGCCGACGAGCTCACGCTGGGTCGCGCCCTCTCCGGACGGCGCAGCCTCAGGCGCGGAGAGGAGTGATCATGGCGACGAAGAGTGTGGCCAAGAAGCAGGTCGAGACACCCGACGGCCTCACGGAGATCCGCTGGCACGGCCGCGGCGGCCAGGGCGCCGTCACGGCGGCCAAGATGGTCGCCGAGCTGGCCCTCGGCCAGCACAAGTACTTCCAGGCGTTCCCGGAGTACGGGCCGGAGCGCTCGGGCGCGCCGATCGTCGCGTTCACGCGCGTCAGCGACGAGCCGATCCAGGTGTACGCCGGCATCGAGCACCCGCAGATCGTGGTCGTGCTCGACCCGTCGCTCCTGAGCATCGTCGACGTCACCAAGGGCGCGCCGGACGACGCGATCGTCCTCGTGAACAGCGAGATGAGCCCGACGGAACTGCGCAAGCACTACGGGCTCGAAGGCTTCCGCTACTACACGATCGCCGCCACCCGGATCGCCGTCGAGACGATCCGGCGGCCGATCCCCAACACGCCCATGGTCGGCGCGCTGACGCGCATCACCGGGCTGTTCCCGATCGAGAACGTCGTCAACTTCCTGCGCGAGGACTTCGGCAAGAAGTTCCCGCCCAAGGTCGTGGAGGGCAACATCAACGCCATCACGCGCAGCTACGAGGAGGTCCAGGGCGAATGACCGTCGAGAAGAAGGCCGTGGCCAAGAAGCCGGGCGCCCGCAAGGCCGCCGTCAAGAAGCCCAAGTGGGACATCAGCGACGTCGACAGCTGGGGCCCTGAACGGCACGAGCTGGGCGCCACGATCATCGAGGCGGGCAACTCCGTCTACAACGAGACCGGCGGCTGGCGCAGCGAGGTCCCGATCATCGACGTGGAGAAGTGCGACGGCTGCATGCTGTGCTACTTCTACTGCCCCGACGCCTCCGTCCTCGTCGAGAACGGCAAGGCCGTCGGCTTCGACCTCGCGCACTGCAAGGGCTGCGGCATCTGCGCCAAGGAGTGCCCCACCGACGCCATCGTCATGAAGGTCGACGAGAAGGAGTGACCAGTGGCCACCACTGACAGAGACATCCTGGCGGTCACCGGCAACGAGGCGACCGCCGAAGCCATGTGCCAGATCGACCCCGACGTCGTCTGCGCCTACCCCATCACGCCGCAGACCGAAGTCGTGCAGTTGTACGCCCAGATGGTCGCCGACGGCCGCGTGGCCAGCGAGTTCGTCACCGTCGAGAGCGAGCACTCGGCGATGAGCGCCGTGATCGGCTCTGCGGCCGGCGGCGCGCGGACCATGACGGCGACCTCCTCCCAGGGCTTCGCCCTCATGTGGGAGGTCCTCTTCGTGGCCGCGAGCTACCGGCTGCCCGTGGTCATGACCACGGTCAACCGCGCCCTCTCGGGCCCCATCAACATCCACTGCGACCACAGCGACACCATGGGCGGCCGGGACACCGGCTGGGTCCAGCTCTACGGCGAGAACCACCAGGAGGCCTACGACAACTGCATCCAGTCGGTGCGCATCGCCGAGTCGATGGACGTGCGCCTGCCCACGATGCACATGTACGACGGCTACGTGATCAGCGGCGCCATCGGGCCGCTGCAGATGCTGACCAAGGACGAGGTCCAGCAGTTCATCGGCCCGTATCGCTCCATCAACCCGATGCTCGATACCAAGAAGCCGGTGACCGTGGGCCCGTTCGACGGCCTCCACGGCTGGTACTTCGAGCACAAGGTGGCGCAGAACCGTGCCATGGACCGCGCCCTGCAGGTGATCCAGGACGTCGCCGACGAGTACGCCGAGCTCAGCGGCCGCCAGTACGGCCTGCTCGACCCGTACCGCCTCGAGGACGCCGAGATCGCCATCGTCGTGGTCGGCTCCACCGCCGGCACCACGCGCATGACCGTGGACAAGCTGCGCGCCAGGGGCGTCAAGGCCGGCATGGTGCGCGTGCGCGCCTTCCGGCCGTTCCCACACGAGGCCTTCGCGCAGGCGCTGCAGCACGTCAAGGTCGTGGGCGTCATGGACCGCGCCGACTCGTTCGGCGCCATGGGCGGCCCGGTGTTCCTCGAGATCCGCGCGGCGCTCTACGACTGCGACCCGCGCCCGCAGGTGCTGCCGTTCATCTACGGCCTCGGCGGCCGCGACATCTTCCCCGACAATATCGAGCAGGCCTTCGCCCAGCTCGAGGACGTCGCCAAGAGCAAGAAGCGCGCCTCCTCCGAGCGCCGCTACCTCAACCTGCGCGCCGACTGAGGGGGCGGACATGGCGAAAAACAATGCACAGAACGGCGGCGGCAAGGGCACGGCGGAGCCTCAGGGCTCCGCTCTCTACGAGGTCCTCAAAGGCATCGACTTCGAGCGCCGCGAGCTCGTGGACAAGAGCAGGGGCGTGGGCCTCTTCGACCTCGTCAAAGAGCGGGACGGCAGCTACCGCTGCTACTCCTGCACCCTGTGCGAGCGCACCTGCCCCGTGGACTGCATCGAGATCGACTACTGCCCCGAGTTCGAAGAGCTGCCGTTCGACATCGAGGCCGAACGGGCCACGGCGATGGCGACTCTGCCGGGCGAAAGCTGCGGGCCCGGCGCGGCCTGCGTGATGGGCGAGAAGCCGGCCGGCTTCATGCCCGAGATCGATCTGAAGCTGCTCGACCCGGTGATCGCCGGGCTGCGCAGCGGTAGCGGCCTCGTCGAGGCGCTGCACACGACCCAGGACGCCTTCGGGTGGCTGCCGCGCGCGGCGCTCGAGGAGATCGCCCAGGAGGCGCACCTGCCGTTCTCGCGCGTCTTCGGGGTCGCCAGCTTCTACGCCCAGTTCCGGCTGCTGCCGGTGGGCAAGCACGTCATCAACGTCTGCATGGGGACCGCCTGCCACGTCGCCGGCGCCCCGCTGGTCGCGGAGGCCTTCGCCCAGGAGCTCGACATCGCCGTGGGCGAGACCACTCCCGACCTGCTCTTCACCCTGCAGACGGTCAACTGCATCGGCGCCTGCGCTCTGGCTCCGGCCGTGCGCATCGGCGAGGACGACACCTACGGGCGCGTCACGCCACAGCAGGCCCGCAAGCTCGTCCGTCAGATCCGCAAGAAGGAGGCCTGAGGTGGCGGCTACAGGCAAGACCGGGACCGCCCGGAAGAGCCGCGTCGACAAGGCCCTCAAGGCCGCCTACCGGCCCGAGCTCACCTCCGGCGCGGAGGACAAAGTCAGGATCCGCGTCTGCGCCGGCTCCACCTGCAACGCGAGCGGCCGCGCCGCCGTGAGCTCCGCCCTCCAGGCGGAGCTCGACACGCGCGGCCTCGGCGACAAGGTGCGCGTCGTCCTCACGGGCTGTCACGGCCTGTGCCAGGAGGGCCCGATCGCCGTCGTCCACCCCAAGGGCGTCTTCTACCCGCACCTCAAGGCCAAAGACATGGCCGAGATCGTCGAGACGAGCGTGGTCGGCGACGGCGTCGTGGAGCGGCTGCTCTACGCCGATCCCGCCACCGGCGCCGCCATCGCGCTCGAGAAGGACATCCCCTTCTACAAGGGCCAGACGCGCATCGTGCGCGAGATCAACGGCTCCATCGACCCCACGTGCATCGACGACTATCTGGCCCGCGACGGCTACTCCGCCCTCGCCGGCGTGCTCAAGGAGCAGGACCCCGAGGGCGTGATCGACGAGGTCGAGCGCTCCGGCCTGCGCGGCCGCGGCGGCGCCGGGTTCCCGGCCGGCCGCAAGTGGCGCTACTGCCGCGAGAACCCGGGCGAGAAGCACTACATCATCTGCAACGGCGACGAGGGCGACCCGGGCGCGTTCATGGACCGCGCCGTCCTCGAGGACAACCCGCACTCCGTGATCGAAGGCATGCTCATCGCCGCCTTCGCGATCGGCGCCGACGAGGGCTACGTCTACGTGCGGCACGAGTACCCGCTCGCCGTGGCGCGCCTGCGCCTGGCGCTCGAACAGGCGCGCGAGCGTGGCCTGCTGGGCGCCGGCATCCTCGGCACCGGCTGGGACTTCGACCTGCGCATCAACCAGGGCGCCGGGGCCTTCGTCTGCGGCGAGTCCACGGCGCTCACGGCCTCCATCGAGGGGCACCGTGGCATGCCGCGCGGCAAGCACATCCGCACTGTGGCCCACGGCCTCTGGGGCCAGCCGACCAACCTCAACAACGTCGAGACCTACGCCACCGTCCCGTGGATCATCACCCACGGCGCCGACGAGTTCGCCGCCATCGGCACGGACACGTCCAAGGGCACCAAGATCTTCTCGCTCACCGGCAAGGTGCGTAACTCCGGCCTCGTCGAGGTGCCCATGGGCGCCACGCTGCGCGACGTCATCTTCGACATCGGCGGCGGCGTGCAGGACGGGCGCGAGTTCAAGGCCGTGCAGCTCGGCGGGCCCAGCGGCGGTTGCCTGCCCGCCGAGCTCATCGACACGCCCATCGACTTCGAGAACCTCACAAGGTACGGCTCGATGATGGGCTCCGGCGGCATGGTCGTCGTCGACGAGACCACCTGCATGGTCGACTTCGCCAAGTTCTTCCTGCAGTTCACCGCCGAGGAGAGCTGCGGCAAGTGCGTGCCCTGCCGGGTCGGCACCCAGCGCATGCTCGAGATCCTCGAGCGCATCACCGCCGGCATGGGCACCATCGAGGACATCGACCTGCTCGAGCAGCTGAGCGCCGACATCATCGAGGGCTCGCTCTGCCAGCTCGGCGGCAGCGCCCCCAATCCCGTGCTGACCACGCTGCGGTACTTCCGCGACGAGGTCATGGCGCACGTGGTCGAGCGCTGCTGCCCGGCCAAGGTGTGCCGCCCGCTGATCCGCTACACCATCGACAAGGTCGCCTGCAACGGCTGCCACGCGTGCTTCGACGCCTGCCCCACAGACGCCATCAGCGGCGAGCGCAAGAAGCTCCACGTCATCGACCAGAAGCTCTGCATCAAGTGCGACACCTGCCGGCAGGTGTGCAAGTTCGATGCGGTGCCCGTCGAGACAGGCATCTTCGAGCTGGCCCAAGGGAGGCAGCAGTGAGCCCGCGTACCAAAGCTGCCGTGATGCTCACCATCGACGGCAAGGACCTGAACGCCCGTGAGGGCGAGACCGTGCTCGACGTGGCGCGCCGGGAGGGCATCGACATCCCGGCTCTCTGTCACGAAGAGGGCACGGCTGCCTGGGGCGCCTGCCGCCTGTGCATGGTCGAGGTCGAAGGCCTCGACAAGCTGCAGGCGGCCTGCACGACCTGGGTCGCCGACGGCCTCCAGGTCAAGACGGACACGGCGCGCGTGCGTGCCCGGCGCGAGAGCTACCTCAAGATGTATCTCTCGGACCACAACGCGTACTGCGAGGCGCCCTGCTCGCACGCCTGCCCGACGCACATCGACGTCCCGGCCTACATGGCGGCGCTCGCCTCCGGCGACGTCGCCACCGCCGCCGAGATCGTGCGCGAGGAACTGCCGTTCCCCGGCATCCTCGGGCGCGTCTGCCCGCGCTACTGCGAGCCGGTGTGCCGCCGCGGCGACGTGGACGAGCCCATCGCCATCTGCGCCCTGCACCGGGCAGCCGCCGACCACAGCGGGACGCGGCTTATCGCCGGCGTCCCCACCGGCAAGCGCGTCGCCGTCGTGGGTGCGGGGCCGGCCGGCCTCGCGGCGGCGTGGTTCCTCACGGCCCGCGGGCATCAGGTGACGATCTACGACGCCAACCCGCTCGCCGGCGGTTCGCTGCGCTACGCGATCCCCGAGTTCCGTCTCCCGGCCAAAGTCGTGGACAAGGAGCTCGAGCCTCTCTGGGAGGCGGGCGTGCGCTTCGTCGGCGAGTCCGAGCTCGGCTGGGAGCTCGACCCCGAAGGTCTCTTCGACGCCGGGTTCGACGCCGTCGTGATCGGCGTCGGGACCTGGGAAGAGCCCAAGCACCTCCTCCCCGGCGACGACGCCGCCCTGCGCGGCCTCGACGTGCTCAAGCGCGTGCGCGAGGGCCGCGCCGTGCGCTTCAACACCCGCGTCGTCGTGATCGGCGACGGCATCACGGCGCTCGACGTCGCGCGCACCGCACGGCGCAAGGGCGCCAAGGAAGTCGTGGTCATCGCCGCGCACGAGGGCGACGCCATCCCGGCCGGCGCACGCGAGCTCGCCGCCGCCCTCGAAGAGGGCGTCAGGTTCGAGTTCGGGACGCTCGCCAAGAAGGTCAAGAGCAAGGGCGGCAAGGTGCAGGGCGTGGAGTGCGTGCGCGTCACGCGCGAGAAGGGCCGCCTCAAGGAGGTCCGCGGCTCGCGCTTCGACGTGGCCGGGACGACCGTGGTCCTCGCCACCGGCTACTCGCCCAAGCTCGGTGAGAGCGCCGGGTACCTGTCACTCGGCGAAGGCACGCGCCTCCAGGCCAACTACTACACGGGGCGCACGCCGGAGGACGGCGTGTTCGCCGCCGGCGACGCCGTCTCCAGCTCGCAGTCGGTGATCCACGCCGTGGCCAGCGGCAAGCGGACGGCGCTGTCGATCGACGCCTGGCTGCGCGGCGAGGACCTCGAGACGCTCGAGGGCCAGCTGGCCGTCTTCAACGGCCTGCCGTACCTCCAGCAGCTCGCCGACGAGCCTAAGCTCGGCGACCTCGGCCAGCGCCTGGCCGAACGCACGCCGGTGTGGCTCAAGATGGGCGCGAGCGCCGAGCTTGCGGCTCGCGCGACCATGCCCAAGGTCGGCAAGGTCAAGCGCCTCTCGGCGACCGACGTCGAGGTCGAGAAGGGCTACAGCCTCGCCGCGGCCCGCGCCGAGGCGACGCGCTGCCTCCAGTGCGAGTGCCCCAGCCTCGGCGCCTGCGAGCTGCAGCGCCTCGGCGTGGAGTACGACGTCACGAGCAACGACCTCGTGGTCAAGGGCAACCGCGTGCGCGAGGTCGAGGCCCAGACCGATCACCCGTTCATCCGCCGTGACATGGACCGCTGCATCGCCTGCGGGCGCTGCGTGCGCGTGTGCCGCGACGTCGCCGGCCCGGCCTGCTACGACTTCACCGGCCGCGGCTTCGCGATCAACGTCGACACGCCCTACGGCCAGGCGCTCCAGCTGGCGGACTGCATCAGCTGCGGCCGCTGCGTCGCCACGTGCCCCACGGGCTCGCTCACCTTCAACGAGCGCGAGCTGACCTCGTTCAGCGTGGACGAGAGCCGCTGCATCATGTGCAAGGAGTGCGTGAACGTCTGCCCCGTCGACGCGATCAAGGAGACCAACCACTTCGAGGACGCACGCGGCAAGTGGCTGGAGCTCGTGGGCCAGGGCAGCCAGCTCGCCGGCGGGCACCGCATGTGCGCCGGCTGCGGCGCGCCTATCGCCGTGCGCCAGGTGCTCATGGGCACCAGCGACCCGGTCGTCGTCAGCGCCGCCACGGGCTGCCTCGAGGTGAGCACGACGATCTACCCCTACACCTCATGGAAGGGCAGCTACATCCACACCGCCTTCGAGAACTCGGCCGCCACCTTGAGCGGCGTGGAGACGGCCTTCCGCGCCCTCAAGAAGAAGGGCCTGATCGAGGACAACGTCAAGTTCATCGCCTTCGGCGGCGACGGCGGCACCTACGACATCGGCCTGCAGAGCCTCTCCGGAGCCATGGAGCGCGGGCACCAGATGCTCTACGTCTGCTACGA
>CAIWHY010000205.1 GCA_903912585.1 uncultured Thermoleophilia bacterium
CGTAGACCTCGAGCTCGGGACGGTGGATGGCGAGCCACAGCCGCTTGCCGCATTGCAGCCCGGCCGTGATCCTGGATTTGGAGAGGCGGAAGGTACGCACTGTGCCCATTCTATCCTTTTGCGCAGGCTCGCGGGACCCGGCCCCGGCTCCACAGCGCCGGCCGCGGCGCCGTCGCGGCCCTGTGGTAGGGTCGCCGCCATGAGGCTCATCCACACCGCCGACTGGCACCTGGGGCGCCTGTTTCACGGCCGCCACCTCACCACCGACCAGGCGGCCGTGCTCGAGCGGCTCATCGCGCTGGTGGCCGAGGTCCGGCCGGCGGCAGTGATCGTCGCCGGCGACCTCTACGACCGCGGCGTCCCGCCCACCGAGGCGGTCGAACTGCTCGACCACGTGCTCAGCGAGATCGTGCTCGGGCTCGGCGTGCCCGTCGTGGCCATCGCCGGCAACCACGACAGCCCCGAGCGCGTCGGCTTCGGCGCCGGACTCTGCCGCGAGCGCGGGCTCGTCATGGCCGGGCAGCTCTCGCCCAGCGCGGAGCCGCTGCTGCTCGCGGACGAACACGGGGCGCTCGCCCTGCACGCCCTCCCGTTCGCGGCACCGGCGGAGGCCCGCTACCGGTACGAAGACGACTCGCTCCACGACCACGCCGCCGCACTCGAGGCCGGCGTGGCGCGGGCGCGGGCGGCCACGCCCGCCGGGGCGCGCGCGGTCCTCGTCGCGCACGCCTACGTGAGCGGAGCGACCACGAGCGAGTCGGAGCGGCCGCTCAGCCTCGGCGGGGCCGGCGACGTGCCCGCCTCCGTCTTCGCCGGCTTCGACTATGTCGCGCTGGGCCACATCCACCGGCCGCAACGCGCCGGCGGCGAGCGCGTGCGCTACGCCGGCTCGCTGCTCAAGTACTCGTTCTCGGAGCACGACCAGCGCAAGTCGGTGACGGTCGTCGAGGTCGGCGCGCCCGTGCCGGACGGGCTCGCGGCCGTCGCCGTCGAACAGGTCGAGCTTGCGGCGCCGCACGACGTGCGCCGCATCGAGGGCACACTCGCCGAGATCATCGCGCGCGGGCGCACCGATCCGGCACGCGACGACTACATCCTCGCCCGCCTCACCGACCGAGGCGCCCTCCTCGACCCACTCTCGCGCCTGCGCGAGGTCTACCCGTGGACCATGAAGGTCGAGCGGCCGGAGGCGGAACGCGAGGCGGCCGGGCGCGGCTCGCGTCCGGATCCCCGTCGCGCCGGCGAGGCCGAACTCTTCGCCGACTTCTTCCGCTACGTCACGGGCGACGACTCCAGCCCCGCCGAGCGCGCCGCCTTCGCCGCGGTCGTCGACAAGCTGCGCAGGGTCGAGCCGGAGACGGCGCCGTGAAGCCGCTGCGCGTGATCATGCAGGCGTTCGGCCCGTACGGCGGGCGTGAACTGCTCGACTTCACGGAGCTCGGCGAGCGCCGCTTCTTCCTCGTCTGCGGCCCCACCGGCGCCGGCAAGACGACCGTGCTCGACGCCATGGCCTTCGCCCTCTACGGCGCCACCAGCGGCGCCGAGCGCGACCCCCGCGACATGCGCAGCCAGCACGCTCCGCGCGACCTCCTCACCGAGGTCGAGTTCGAGTTCTCCATCGGCGCCGACGCCTATCGCATCGCGCGCCGGCCCCAGCAGGAACGCCCCAAGAAGGTCGGCGCAGGCACCACGACTGAGGCCCAGGACGCCACCCTGTGGGCGCTCGACGGCGCAGAGGCAAAGCCCATCGCGCACGGCTGGTCCGCGGTGACGGCGCGCGTGACCGACCTCCTCGGCTTCCGCGACGAGCAGTTCCGTCAGGTGGTCATGCTGCCGCAGGGGCGCTTCCAGGAGCTGCTCACCGCCAAGACGCCCGATCGCGAGCGCATCCTCGCCACCTTGTTCGCGACCGGCTTCTACGGGTCCATCGAGCGCGCCCTGCGCGAGGCGGCCGGCGACGTGCGCAAGCAGCGCGAGATCAACGACGTGCGCCGCGCCGACCGTCTGCGCGACGCCGAGGTCGGCACGCGCGAAGAGCTCGCCGCCGCCGCGGAAGCCGCCGCGGCTGCC
>CAIWHY010000206.1 GCA_903912585.1 uncultured Thermoleophilia bacterium
CCCCTTCTCCGCCTGCCGCTCGTCGCCTGCCGCTCGTCGCCTGCTGGCTGCCGCCGGGCGGGTCGCCGAAGGCCGCCCCGCACACGAACGTGCTTGGGCCGGCCCTCAGCCGCAGGCGCAGCTCGTGCCGGCGTCCTGGGCACGCAGGTCCGCAACGACCGCGGCGAAGGCCGCGGCCCGGCTCTCGAACGCGTCCCAGTCGATCGAGTAGTACGTGCGGGCGCCCTCCCCGCGGCTGAGGACGAAGCCGGCCTGCCGCAGGATGGACAAGTGGTGCGAGGTCAGCGGCTGGCTCAGGCCGAGCTCTCCGGTGATCTCGCACACGCACTTTTCGCCGGTCATGAGGAAGGCGATGATGGCGGCGCGCGTGCCGTTGCAGAAGGCCTTGAAGAACGGCGTGAGGCCGGCGAGCGTCGCCTGCCCGGCGGAAGCGTCCAGGCTCGTCGCGGCCGCGATCGCTTCGCCGCCGGCGCCTTCGGCCGCCGCGACTCCGGGCGCCATCAGGCGCCGCCCTGATCGAGCCGCGTCGTGGCCGGGCCGGCGCCGGCTTTGCCGGCGCCGCTGCGCGCCGCGCCGTCGGTGTCGCCCTCGTGGTAGTACCGGCGCCGGAAATAGAGGGCCACGTTGACGAGGCTGATGAGCACCGGCACCTCCACCAGTGGCCCGATCACGGCAGCGAAGGCCACGCCGGAACCGATGCCGAACACGGCGATGCTCACGGCGATGGCCAGCTCGAAGTTGTTGCTCGCCGCGGTGAACGAGAGCGTCGCGCTCTTGGCGTAGTTCGCACCCACCTGGTAGCTCATGTAGAAGCTCAGGAAGAACATGATGAGGAAGTAGAGGAGCAACGGGACGGCGATGCGCAGCACGTCGAGCGGCAGCTTGACGATCACGTCGCCCTTGAGGCTGAACATCACGAAGATCGTGAACAGCAGCGCGATGAGCGTGATAGGGCTGATGCGCGGGATGAACTTCTCCTCGTACCACTCGCGGCCCTTGTACTTGAGCCCGAGGTAGCGCGTGAGCATGCCGGCGAGGAAGGGGATGCCGAGGTAGATGAACACGCTCCTGGCGATCTGGCCGATCGAGATGTCGACGACGGCTCCGTGCAGCCCGAGCATCGCCGGCAGCTTGGTCACGAAGAGCCAGGCGTACAGGCTGTAGAAGAGCACCTGGAAGATGCTGTTGAAGGCGACGAGCCCGGCGGCGTACTCCGTGTCGCCCTTGGCGAGCTGGTTCCAGACGATGACCATGGCGATGCAGCGCGCCAGGCCCATCATGATGAGGCCGACCATGTACTGCGGCTGGTTGTGCAGGAAGACGACCGCCAGCACGAACATCACGATCGGCCCGATGACCCAGTTCTGCACCAGCGACAGCCCGAGGATCTTGTAGTCGCGAAAGACGTCGCCGAGCTCCTCGTACTTCACCTTGGCGAGCGGCGGATACATCATCACGATGAGCCCGATGGCGATGGGGATGCTCGTGGTGCCGACCTGGAAGTGGCCCCAGAAGTCCTTGATAGAGGGCCACGCCCAGCCGACGCCCACACCGACGGCCATCGCCAGGAAGATCCAGGCGGTGAGGTAGCGGTCGAGGAACGAGAGCTTGCGTACGACGCCGTCGGTCATCTGATGCTCCGGGATGCTGGACTGAGGGACCGCCACAGTCTACATTGACTATGCTTTATCATCAACGTCAGTTGATGCTGAAGAACAGTGCTGGCGCCGATCGGTATGCGCTTTGGCCGGACGTGAGACGCAGGACGCGCTTGAGGAGGGAGCTCGGTGAGATGAAGCGGCTACAGGTGGACGGGCGGGTGGCCGTCTTTTCAGACGTGCACGGCAATCTGCCGGGCCTCGAGGCGATCCTGGCCGACATCGAGGCCCGAGCTGTGCCCCAGACGTTGTGCCTCGGCGACCTCGTCGGCTACGGTCCGTTCCCCAACGAGGTCGCCGCGCTTGTCCGCGCTCGCGGCATCCCCACGCTGATGGGCAACTACGACCAGGGCATCGGCTTCGCGACCGGCGACTGCGGCTGCGTGTACAAGACCGACGAGCAGCGCGCCGAGGGGGCGGTGTCGCTCGCCTGGACCGACGAGGTGGCCACGGACGAGACGCGCGCCTACTTGCGCACGCTCGAAGACCGGTTCGCGCTCGACTCGCCGGCTGGTGAGCTGCTCGCCGTGCACGGGAGCCCCCGGCGCATCAACGAGTACCTGTTCGAGGACCGCCCGGAGAGCGCCATGCGGCGGATGGCCGCCGAGAACCCCTACCGGGCCATCCTCTTCGGCCACACGCACGTGCCCTACGCCCGGGAGGTGCCGCGCGTCTCCGCTGCCGCGACCGTCCCCGCGTCCATGCCCGCGTCCGGACTGTCGACGCTCTTCGTCAACGTCGGCAGCGCCGGCCGGCCCAAGGACGGCGACTGGCGCGTGTGCTACGCGATCGTCGACCCCGTCGCACTTGACGTTGCCGCGGTGGGCGGTGCCGCGCCCAGGGGCGCCGGCTTGCGGCCGGCCGGCCCCGGAATGGCCGTCGAGTTCGTGCGCGTCGCCTACGACTACGAGCGTCTTGCCGCCGCGCTCGCCGCGACACCGCTGATCACCTCGTTCACCGGCCCGCTGCGTTCGTAGATCGGGCGCGGCCCCACGACCCCACGCCGCCGCCGGCCGGCCAACGGATTGCCACTAGCACGGCAGGGAAAACTGCGGCGTACGGGGCCGGGACGGCCCCGGACGATCCACCGTCAATGAAGCCTCGAGGAGGTTCCCATGGAAACGCAGATTCCGGGCGGCAGCAAGTCGCTCGGCTAGCCCGACGAACACATC
>CAIWHY010000207.1 GCA_903912585.1 uncultured Thermoleophilia bacterium
GCCGGCGCGCCGCGCGCCGGCGCCATGCCGGCGGCCGCAAGCGCGGCGGCGAGCGGGGCTGGCGCGCGGCCGTACCCGGGCTTCACCACCTACGCGCAGCTCGGCCGCATCCTCGCGCAGATCGACCGGCAGAGCGCCCGCGTCTCGGTCGGCCAGTTCGGCCGCTCCGCCGGCGGCCGGCCGCTGTGGCTGGTCACGGTCCAGCGGCCCTGGGCCACTGCGGCCGCCAAGGCGCGCTGGCTGCGCTTCGTGCGGCTTCAACTGCAGGATCCGGCCGCCGCCCTGGCGATGCTCAATCAGGGCGGTGACCTGCGCGTACCGGTGTTCATCGACTGCAGCATCCACGGCGACGAGGTCACCGGCGTCGACGCCGGCCTGCGCCTGCTGCGCAAGCTCGCCTTCGGGCACGACGCATCGACCGAGCGCATCCTGCGCAACGACGTGATCCTCATCAACGCCTGCGCCAACCCGGACGGGCGCGTTGCCGGCACCCGCGAGAACGCCGCCGGCTTCGACCTCAACCGCGACTTGGTCACTCAGTCGCAGCCGGAGACGAGGGCGCTCGTGGGGCTCCTCAAGCAGTGGCACCCTGCGGTCTTCGAGGACCTGCACGGCTACTACGACCCGCTGATGATCCTCGACCCGAGCACCGCGCCGCACGACCCCAACTACGACTGGGACCTCGCGATCCGCAACGCGTTGCCGCTGGCGCAGGCGCAGAAGCGCCTCGTCCGCGCGCGCACGCACGTGCGCGCCGAGATCGCCTACACCGACCAGCGCCAGATCTCGGCCGTCCTCGGCTACCACTTCGTCTTCGAGGACTACGAGCCGTTCTACGCGCCGCAGACGGCGATGTTCTACGGCCTCGTCGCGCAGACGGTGGAGACCTCGACGCGCACGACGGCCGGCGTGAACGCCCACTACTACGCCGCCTGGGAGGCGGCGAGCTACGCGGCCGGCCACCGCGCGAACCTGCTCCGCGACCAGGTCGCGCGCTTCCTGCGGGCCGAGCGCGGCGCCTCCCAGCCGGCCTCGGCCGACGTCCCGGCGCCGCTCGCGTTCCCGTTCGCCTACGTGATCCCGGTCGATCCGGCGCTGCAGAAGAGCCCGGACGAAGCGCGCAAAGCGGTGCGGCTCCTGCTGCGCGACGGCATCCGCGTGGAACGCGCGACGGCCGCGTTCAGCGCGCCGACCTCGTACCCCGCCGGCACCTACATCGTGCCGCTGCGCCAGCCTCTGCGCGGGCTCGCCAACGCCCTCCTCTGGCACGGGCAGGACATGAGCGCGGCGGCGACCGACGTCTACGACTCCATGGCCTGGCAGCTGCCCGAGAACTGGGGCTTCGACCGGGCCGCGGCGAGCGCGCCGTTCGGCTACGCCGCGGCGCCCGCAACGGGCGCGCCCGATCCCGGCGGATCGGTGGCCGGCGCGGGCCCCGACTACGTGCTGCCCGCCGCCTCCGACCAGGCCGTGCGCGCGGCCAACGCGCTCGTCGCGCAGGGGCTCGGCGTCTCGCGCGTGACGGCGGCCGGCGCGCTCCCGCTGGGCGCGTTCGTCGTCCGTGCGGCGGCGCAGCGCGCCGCGATCGTGACGGCGGCGCGCCGCTTCTCGGTGTCGTTCGCGTCCGCCGATCCGGCCGGCGCCACCCTGCAGGCGATAGGCCGGCCCACAGTGGCCGTGTACTACGACGGCCCCACGCGCTTCGTCCTTGCCGAACTCGGCTTTGACGCGACGGTGATCCACGACTTCAGCCGTCTCGCCCGCTACGACGTCCTGGTGCTCGACGACGCGAACGTCGACGGCCTCAGCGCGGCCCAGCAGTCCGCCATCCGCGCGTGGGTCGCGGCCGGCGGCGCCTACATCGCCAACGGGCCCTACGCGTACATCCCCGGCCTGCTCGACGTGACCGTGAACGGCGGGCCCACGTGGAGCATCGACGGCCCGTCCTCGTACACCAACGCGCTGGCCGTCAC
>CAIWHY010000208.1 GCA_903912585.1 uncultured Thermoleophilia bacterium
GCTGCGTCGCCACCCGAATGCTCCACGGCGAGGCCGTCGAGGCGCAGCGTCATGCCGACGCGCTCCACCTCGTAGCCGCCGGCGCGCGCCGCCACTTCGGCGAGCGCCGGGTCGTCGCTCTTGACGCGCGCGACGAGCCCGGGCTGGTGGTAGAAGGTCTTCTCGTGGCGGAACATCGCCACTTCGTTGCCGATCGCGAAGGCGCGCTCTCCGGCGCCGATGGTGACGAGCTTGATGGGCGGCGCCGACGCGGCGGCGAGCGCCGTCTTGGCCTCGTCGCTCACGTAGGGGCACTTGTCGAGCTCCGTGCCCTTCTGCGCCAGCTTCATGGCGAAGGCGAGGCAGGTGGGGAAGCCGCATTCCTTGCAGTTCGTCTTGGGGAGGAGCTTGTAGATCTCGAGTCCGGTCGGGGCCACGGCTCAGGCTCCTTTCACGAAGTCGTCGAGGGCGTCTCGCATGACCGCGAGGGAGCCGGGGTGACGGAGCACGAGCACGTCGGCGCCGGCCTCGAGGAGCGTGGTGGCGGTGGCGACCTCCCAGGCGACGCCGCGCTCGGCGAGCGCCCCCCAGGCCTCGGGGACGTCGGCGGCGGCGCGGCCTTCCTTCTGGCGCCACGCCTCCTCGCCGACGGTGCAGATCATCGGCTGCTGGGTCATGGCGTCGCCCATGAGGGAGGCCATGCGCAGACGCTCCATCACGGAGTAGGTGTACTCGAGGCCGTAGCCGAGGGCGCCGGTGTTGGGGTCCATGAGCACGCGCTCGAGCGGCAGACGCATGTCGCTGATGAGGATGTTGAGCTGCTTGGCGAGGTTGACGTCGATCGGCGTCTGCGCGATCACGAGGTGGCCGTTGCCGAGCGCGGCCGCGACGATGGTGCGGTAGTTCTTCTCCTCGCAGAGGCCGAGCGCGAGCTGCTCGCCCTTGGTGCGCTCGGCCACGGCGACGAGGACCTCGTTGTCCTTGTCCGCCGTGCCCGGGCCGTAGACGATCAGCGGCACGCTCACGGCGGCAAGGACGCGGTCCACGGTCTTCACCGCGTCCTCGCAGCTGCGGTCGCCCTGGTCCGGGTGGCAGCTGCGCAGCTTGAGCGCGATCAGGTCGGCGCCGAGCTCGACGGCTTTGGCGGCCCAGTCGGCGGGGCCGTCCAGCAGGTCGCCCCAGGCGTCCTGCAGCTCCGGCGACCAGTCCTCCGGCCGCATGTCCACGACCTCCATCGCCAGCGCCGGGCGGTGGGGAGTGCTCCCCTCGAAGGCGAGGAACGGCAGCGTCGTCTCGCCGCCCACCGTCACGGTCGCGCCGCGCGTGCCGCCGCCGTAGGCGCTGCCGAGCGTGACCTCGCGTACGGCCCCGGGCCACTTCTCTGCGGGGATCTCCACTGCACTCATGTGCACACTCCAGGTGGTCGCGGATTCAGAAGAGAGGATCCATGGTCAGGGCAGGATGCCCCTTCTCCTCGAGGAAAGGCATGAGCTCCTCGACGCTGGTCGCCACGGTCTCGTCGGCGATCTTGTCGAGCAGGTCGGGCACGCCGTCGCGCTCGCAGACTTCCTGCAGAGCCGGGCGCATGCTCTCGCGCAGGTTGGAGCTCATCCACACCACGCGGCTCAGGCCGCCGTCGGCGGGGATGAACTTCCTGCTCGTCAGGTAGAACTTGCCCATGCCCATCATGCCCGGCGTCTGCATGCCGCCGCCGGCGGTGCCGGCAAGGGTGGAGAAGGTCATGCCGCACGGGGTCATGCTGGGGTCCTCGCGGCTGACGATCATGAAGCCGTTGGCCTCCGGCACGAGCACCATGATGCACTCGAAGCAGCCGCATGAGGTCATCGGCGCTTCCATGATGGAGTAGAACGTCACCCGGTCCACGCTCTGGTTGGACTGGTTGTAGATGAACTCGTTGGGCCCCGAGAACTCGCCCTTGACGGGGTCGATGATGACGCCCTTGGGCACCGGCTGGTTGGGGCCGGTGGGGTTGATCTCGTAGCTGGCCTTGCAGTCGAGCCAGTTGTAGGCGCCGCAGAGGCCCACGCGCTCCGGGTTCACGACGCAGACGTGGTTGGGCGCGAAGCTCTGGCAGAGCAGGCAGCTGTAGAAGGTGTCGACCGACTCGTCGGTGAGGTTGGCGATGCGCTCGTTGCGCTGGCCGTAGGCGACGCGCGCCTCCTCGATGAGCGTGTCCACCTCGGCCTCGTCGGTGGTGAGGTAGACCTGCACCTTGTCGACGATGTTGCCGAACACCTCGTGGATGCGCGCGTGGATCACCTTGCCGAAGTGCTCCAGGCGGAAGCCCTTGGCGAAGGTGCTCTTGCTCACGCGCGTCCAGGCGATGTCGCGCTGGCCGTTGTGCTGGATGCCCTCGACGCCGTTGATGAAGTAGTGGAACTGGCGCTCGAGGATGGGCTCGAAGTCCGACTGCATCTTGCGCCCGGAGACGTCGACGACCATGCCCAGCGGCAGGGCGTCGCCCTCCTCCATCGAGTCGAGGTCGGCGCCGTTGATGGTGACCTTGCCGTCCTCGACCTCCTCGGCCGGCCGCATGCGCAGATACTCGAACGCGTGGCTGCGCTTGCCGCCGAACTCGGCGTACATGATGTCCTTGCGGATGCGCTCACCCTCGAAGGCCGATCCGTAGGAGACGGGGATCGGCACCTTGGCGATCTTGACCTTGACCCCGCGCACCTCCATGCAGCGCTGGATGAGCTTCTCGGTGCGCTCCATGTCGTCGTCGCCGGGGATCTCGTCGAAGGGCATGCTCACGACGTGCTCGTAGGTGGTCACGCCGGTCGGCAGGATCTGCGGGATGCGCGTGTCGGCGATCGTCGGGAAGCCGAAGCTGATGGCGCCGGCCGCCGTGGCGTACTTGAGGTCGTCGACCTCACCGAGAGCGAGCACGAAGGCGAACACGCGGTACTTGTTGTAGAGCATGATCTTGCGCGCCATGCCGGCGTCCATGCCGCCGAACGTGAGCGCCGAGCGGGCGGCGAAGCCGAGGGCGTACACGGCGGAGATGGTGTCGATGCCGAACGGCACGGTGAAGGTGTCATAGCCGAGCTGGATGCCCTCTTCCTGCAGCTGGTGGATGATGCTGCGCCCGTTGACGTTGCCGCTGAGGAAGATGAGGATGCCGCGGCTCTGCAGCTCGCGCACGATCTTGACGGCGACCTCGTTGCTCTTGGCGCAGCCGACGATGGCGCAGAACCCGGGCATGCGGCCGTCCACGAGCTGGATGCCCCAGGCGCGCAGCTGGATGTCGTCGATGGGGCCGTTGAGCTTCATCTTGTCGCCGTGCACCAGCAGGTCGCCGCCGGTGAAGCGCTCGCCGTCGGCGCCGGCGTGGTCGAGCTTGATGATCTGCGGTTCCTTGCCGCGCGCGAAGCGCACGCCCTCGATCGCTTCCTCGGCGAACAGGGTGGCGATGCCGCTGTCCAGCGTCTCGCCGAGGTACGGCAGCCACATCTTGTCGCTCGGCAGCGGGTGCAGCAGGCCCTTGGCGCGCTCGATGACCGTCGTGAGGTCGCCGAGCTTCTCCACCTTCTGGCCGGTGAAGGCGTGGATCACCGGCAGGAAGTAGGCGGTGTTGGTGAAGGCGACCGGCGCGTCCGGGCCCAGTTCGGCCAGCGCCTCCGCGACCGCAGCCTCGGCCTCGGCCACGATCATGGTAGCGCCGCGGATGGCGCGGGTGGCGATGTAGCGCGACATCAGGCGTCTCCCTCGTCGTGCGTGTGGCCGTGCTCGTGGCCGTGGTCGTGCGAGTGCCCGTCCGCGAGCGGATAGACGGGCGATCCCACGGTCTCGACCTCGTCGTGCGCCGCGAGGTACTCGCGGATGGCGGCGAAGTACAGGCTGTCGCCGCTGTCGCCGAACTGCGACGGGTCGTAGGCCGGCAGCTTGAGCGCCGCGCGCTTGGCGTCGATGAGCTCGAGTGAGCGCGCGAACATCTCGTCCCAGTCGGGGATGA
>CAIWHY010000209.1 GCA_903912585.1 uncultured Thermoleophilia bacterium
CCGAACACGTAGATCGCCAGCAGCCGGTAGTCGGCGGCGATCGCCTGGAGCGCGCTCTGGGTGGCCTCGTCCATGCTTGGCATTGGGACACGAGGCCCGGACGCCGGGGCGTCGGGCCCCCGCGCCGGCGCCTCCTCCCCTGCTTGCCAGCCAGCGTCGCGAGAGAGTGGCAAGGCAGTAAGGCGGCAAGGATGCGGTGCCGACCTACGGCCCCACGGCCTTGCCGCCTTGGCGCCATGCGCCCTTGTGGCCCTGCCGCCCTACGCCTTTGTGGCCTTGCCCCATTGCGCCCTTGCCGCTCCTTGGGGCACAGGAAGCACGGACACTGCCTGCGCGGGCGCGCTGCCGGGCGCGCGCTGGGCGCAGACATCTCTCTGGAGGGGTGCTACCCGCCGATCAGCAGCGCCGGGACGAGCAGGGCGAGCGTCGTGAGCGCCAGGCCGCCGATGGTGATCACTGCGGCCGCGGCCACGCCGCTCAGCGCCAGCATCTCGCGGTCTTCGTCGGGCTCGTGCCAGATCTGGTCGTCGCGCTCGCGCCAGTCGTCGATAGTCGTGGTGGTCATCGTGCGCTCCTTTCGCAGCCACTGATAGAGACTTCATCGGAGGGCGGCGCGAGGGCCTGATAGGGCCGCGTGCCCGACGTGGATGGGTACGGAGCCGGGAGGCCGCGCCGGGCGAAGCTGGAGCGCGGCCGGATTAGACGGATGTTCCAAGGAACTCTTGCACCCCGCGAAACGTCCACCAGGTGGTGCGCTTGGGGGCTTCCCTGCGCCGAGCGCCGTCGCTACGCTCTTGACATGCCCACTTCACCTGACCACTATGGTCACATGATCGTGACCACCATAGCCACGCTCAAGGCATCGCTCAGCGAACTGCTCGCCGGCGTCAAGGCCGGCGAAGAGGTCGTCGTCACCGATCGCGGACGCCCTGTGGCGCGCATCGTGCCGTATGCCTCGGACGGCGACGAGGTGGACGACCTCGTGCGTGCGGGCCAGGTGCGACCCTCGCGAGGGCCCTTGCCGCAAAGCTTCTGGGCTCAGCCGACGCCGGCCGACGCCGACGGCCGCGTGCTGCAGGCGCTCCTGGACGAGCGTGCGGCCGGCCGATGAGCCGCACAGGGTGAGTCCCATCCCGTGAGGCCGCTCCCATGAGGTTCTGGGACTCGTCGGCGCTTGTCCCTCTCATTGTCGCCGAGGCGCACTCGGAGGTCGTGCAGGGTCTGGTCGCGGAAGACCCCGAGATGATGGTCTGGTGGGCCAGCCCGGTGGAGTGCGCGAGCGCCGTGCACCGGCTGCGGCGCCAAGGACTGTTCGACGCCGTCCAGGCCGGGCAGATCCTCAAGGCGGCGGCGCTCGCCTTTGATGCCGCCAATGCCGTCCAGGCCGGCGACGCGCTGGGCGCCAAGGCGTTGCGTTTGCTCGGCGTCCATCCGCTGCGCGCCGCGGACGCCCTTCAGCTTGCCGCCGCTCTCCTGTGGGTGCGGGACGCCCCCGGGGGCAGGCACTTCGTCTGCCTCGACGAGCGCTTGCGCAATGCGGCGCTCCTCGAGGGCTTCACCGTGCTGCCGGACTCGGTCTGAGCGCCGGCCGAACGTCAACGCCTTCCGCTGACAACGTCACCCGCGAGCGCGCCGTCGCGCAGGGACACTGTCGCCGAGGCGACCATAGCGGGATGATCGACAAGTTCCCTGCGGACGCGCCGCGAGCCAAGGTCCCCTCGCACCGGACCATCAAAGGTCCCACGCTGCGGGCGATCTGCACGCAGTGCCGGATTCCGCGCGAGGACTTCCTCGACGCCTTTGGGCGAGCCAGGTAGGCGGCTCGAAGTGTGCTCTTCTCCTTCACGGCATACTTCGAGAGCAAGGTCCTCGCCAAGCGCCGGTACATCTCGCGGGAGATGTGCATCCGCGTCGTCCAGCAACCCGTGCACGTCGAGCGCCAGACCGACGACGAACGGGTAGGTTTCTGGGCACCGGTCCCCGAGTTGGGCGGCCGCGTCCTCTGCGTCGTGACTCTTGCGGACCAGAGGACGATCCACGACGCGTTCCCGGATCGGAGATTCAGGCCATGAGAATCGAGTACTTCCCGCAGACCGACAGCCTGTACATCGATCTGGCCGAGCGCGCCGGCGTCGACACCATGGAGATCGGCGACGGCATCGTGATCGACGTCGACGCGGATGGCCACCCGGTCGGCATCGACATCGACCAGGCGTCCCAGCATCTCGACCTGCGCGCGCTCGACCTCCGGCGGATCCCGTTCGGGGCTGAGCAGGTCGCCGGGTGATCGGGGGCCGCGAGACCACGCGGCCCCTGCCCCATCCTCCGGCGTGGAACGTCGACCTCGGCCGGAGGGGAACGTCGCACTGCAGGACCAGACCACCTGGAGACTGCGCGCACGCCACTCGCTAGACTCGGAGCACGATGCTGCGGTGCGCGCAGGCAGTGCATGCGGAGGCTACGCGGGCAGCAAGAGCGTAGTGCGGTAAGGCGGCAAGGTGGTGCGGCGGTACGGCGCTGCCGCACGGCGGTACGGCAGTACGGCGGCAAGGCAATGCGGCGGCAAGGCTGCGATGTGGCAGCACCGTCCTACCGTCCTACCGTCTTACCCCCTTGCTCCCCTACCGCGAAGGAGGCGGGTCAGTGACGACACATGCCGCCAGCCGGCTCACGAGCAAGTACCAGACCACCGTGCCGGCCCCGGTGCGTGAGGCCCTCAGGCTGCGCAAAGGCGACACCGTCGGGTTCGAGATCGGCGACGATGCCGTCGTCACAGTGCGCAAGGTCTTCGTCCCGGACCTGCCTTTCACGCGGGCCCTCGAGCCCCTCCTCGGCGAGTGGGACGACGATGTCGACGAGGAGGTCTTCAGTGCCCTTTGAGCTGTGGAGCGTCGTCGTCGTGCCGTTCCCCTTCGTCGACCCGTGGGCCTCGCGGCTGAGGCCCGCCCTGGTGGTCTCCGAGCCCCGGTCTCTGGGAAACCTCGCGGGCTTGTCCGTGCTGGCCATGATCACGAGCGCCACGCACAGCCCCTGGCCGCTGGACGTCTCCATCACCGACCTGGCGAGCGCGGGACTGCCGGCGCCGGCGATCGTTCGCATGAAGCTGTTCACGCTCGACGACCGCCTGGTCGAGCGCACGGCCGGCGCGCTGGCGCCCCCGGACTCGGCCGCGGTCGCGGCCTCGCTCGCGCGGCTCATCGGAGGCAGCGTGCCGGCCTCGCCTGCGAGCCTGCCCGTCGCGGAGGCGCAGACGCCGCCTCGCGCCCCTACTCGAACTCGACGACGAAGCCACCCGGGGTCGAGGCGGCAGGCTTGAGCCCGCCGGGGCTGTCGAGCGCCCCCGCGACGATCGTCATCAGCGCGAAGCCGGCCGCGAGCCGCGCGTCGTCGCCGAAGGGCCCGCTGTCGAACGGCTGGCTGCCCCACGACCCGATCTGGCGGCCACGTGCCCAGGTGTCGCCGGCGTACTCGAGGCGCAGCTTGGAGAACGAGAGCGTGCTGCGCGCGGCGTCCGACTCGGACAGGTACGCGCAGGGCTCGGTCGTCAACTCGAACAGCTCCGAGCCGTAGTCGAGCATGCGCTCGCCGGAGGCGGCGATGCAGCGGGAGTGATCGAGGTCGGGGCGTTCCTCGGGGTCGTTGAGCCAGATCCACTCGGTGCGAACCTTCATCGCGACACTCCCTCCTTCGGCCTTGGAGCCAGCGTGCCGTCGTGAGAAGCCGCGTCGGTCTGACGAAACTAGTATACCCCGGGGCCCAACGGCGGCACGTAGACGGCGCACGGCGGCGAATGGCGCGGCACACCTCGAGCGCGTGGCGATGCGCGCCTGGGCCGGGGGACGATCTGCTCGCCGTCGCGGAGGCGTCCTCCTCGCGCCGAGGCGCCGCCACGTGGTCGCGCGACGATCTCCACAGCCGCGGCGTCGATCCCGGCGACGTTTGAGGCGCGCCCCGGGCGCCTGAGTCTCCTGAGGGTCCTGAGGGTCTTCCTCGACACCAACGTCCTCGTCTACCTCTTCGACGGCGACTCGCCGGCAAAACAGGAGCGGGTGCGCGAGGTCGTCGCCGAGGTGGCGCGCGCCCGATCGCTGGTGCTCAGCTCACAGGTGCTCCGCGAGTTGTACGTCACCATCACGCGCAACCTGGCGCAGCCTGTGCCTGTGCCTGAGGCGACGGCGCTGCGCGCGCTCGAGGACCTCGCCGCCTTTCCCGTCGTCGCCGTCGACGCCACGCTCGTGCAGCGCGCCGCGGCACGCTCGGCCGCGGAGCAGGTCTCGTATTGGGATGCGCTCATCCTCGAAGCTGCCGTGGAGGCCGGCGCCGCCATCGTCTACTCCGAGGACCTCCAGGCGGGCAGCGCCTACGCGGGCGTCACGGTGGAGGATCCTTTCGCAGGCTGAGCGTGGCGAGGACCAGCCGCTGACGGGGGTCAGCGCGGCCGCGGCTATCTGACAGAGTCCACCGCCGCGACGGCGAACGGATCCCGGGCGCGCAGGCCGCCGGCGTCGGCTTCGAGTGCGCGCCGGAGGCCGGCGTCTTCGGTGTAGAGCAGCGTCGCGCCGGCCTCACAGGCCGCCTCGATGATGTGGGCGTCCCAGATCGGATGGGCGCTGGCGGCGCTGTTCGCGGCTGCGGCGCTGCTCACGGCGGCGCAGCGGACTGCGGCGGCGCGCAGCCCGGCGAGCCCCGGCGTGACGACGGCCTCCGCCGGGAGTTGCTCGAGTAACCAGTTCGCGGCCTGTCCGCTCAGCGGCACTTCGCCTTTGCGAGTCACCACGCTGAAGTATTCCGCGAGGACCTGCGTGCTCGTGCACAGCGTGTCCGTGCCTAGGTGCTCCAGGATGAGCGCGCGAGCGACCTCCCGTTTGCGCGGCTCGCTGGCATCGTGAGCGTAGACCAGGACGTTGGTGTCGAAAAAGGCTTTGCCGGGCGGCGCTGCCGCGCCGAGAGCCGCCGCCGTCATCGCTCGTGCAGTTCGTCGCGGGTCCAGCTGACGCCGCCCGAGCGATAGGTCGAGGCGTCGAGGGCGGCGCGCACGCGCTCCACCACCGCCGCCAGGTCGTCTTCGTCCCGCGTCCATCCGGCGAGGAACTCGCGGATCACGGCGTTGACGCTGGTGTGCTCGTGCACCGCCTTGACGCGGGCCTTCTGCAGCAGCGCATCATCAAGCGCCAGGGTGACGTTGGCCACCGGTGCCTCCTGTCTCCGTCCCGTCCGCGGCCCCACGGCCGCCGCGGACCTCTGCGACACGGCATCAGTGTAGCACGTATCCTGTGTACCCTCGTGTCTTTTGTGTCGCGGAGCGAGCGAGCCTCGGGCGTCGCGATCGCGTTCGCCGCTGCGCCCTCTTCACCTCACCCGGATCCAGGTCCTCGTGACCGTGGGCTGGAAGTTGCCGGCCGCGTCGCGCGCCCGCAGGGCAACCAGGTACCTTCCGGGGGCCAGCCTGCGCGTATCGACGATCATCTTGCGCCAGGTGTTGGCGAGCACGTTCTTCGCCTTGGCTCGCGCGAGCGCCCCGTTGTGGCTGTTGACGACGACCGCCCGCACGAGGTCGCGGTCGTCTCCCGGCACAGCGTCGACGACGCGGTAGCGCAGGCGCGCTTTGTGGCCGGCGAGCACCGAGCAGCGCTTGACCTGCACGCGCGGCTTGCTGGTGTCGAGCTTGTAGTAGCCCACGTAGTGCCGGCTCTCGATGCCGGCGCCGTTGGTGACCCAGTACTCGACCTGGGCCGTGCCCTGCCGAGTCATGGTGCAGTCGGCGGTGAAGGCGCCGGCCTGGCCCGCGTGCATCGGCACGCTGTAGGTCTGGCCGGCGGGAGTGGCGCCGGTCGCGGTGGCGCCGGTCGAGCTGGTGGCGGCGGACGTGGCGCCGGCGGTGCTCACGAAGCGCCAGTTGAACGCCGCGACCGTGCCGCCGTCGGGATCGGTGGCGGTCACGGTGACCGGCGCGGCCTTGGCGCGGCGCCAGCGCGCCTGCGCCGCGCTCGGCGCGAGGCCGGTCTGGACGGCGATGAGCGGCGGGTCGTCTGCCGGCTTGACCACGAAGCTCACGCTCAGGGCGTGGTCGGCCGCGACGGCCGGGAACGTGTAGCTGCCCGGCCCGGTCAGCTGCACCGGCGTGCCGTCGACGGTCACCGTGCCGATCGTGTAGCCGGCCTCTGGCGCGAAGGTGAAGGCCGGCGTCGCGTGCCAGGCGACGGTCTGCGGACCGACCGGGCTGATGCTGCCGTGCCCGGCCTCCCCGCCAACGACGCCCGACGTGATCGTGTACGTGTCGATGGCGAAGGTCGCGGCGATGCTTTGCGCCGCGGTCACATCGGTGAAGGTCCAGCTCCCGGCCACAGTCTGCGTCACGTCGTCCACCGTAAGGCTGGCGATGTGGTAGCCCTCGGCGGGCGTGATCGTGTACGTGGGACTGCTGCCGTAGTCCACCTCGCCGGTCCCGGGCGTGATGCTTCCGTGGGCGCCCGCGGTGACGGTGATCGCCACGGTGTCGATCGCGAACTCCACGCTGATCGTGTGATCGGCCTTCACCGCCGGGAACGTGTACTCGTCGGTGGCGGTCATGGTCACCGCGACGTCGTCGACCTTGACCTGCTTGACGTGGTAGTGGAGGTCAGGCTTGAACGTGAACGTCGGCGTGGCGCCGTAGTCGAGCTTGGAGCCCTTGCCGCTGGGCGAGATCGTGCCGTGCCCGTCCGCGCCGCCCACGACGCTCGAGAAGATGCCATAGGTGAGCACGGTGTACGAGACGCTGATGGTGTGGTTCCCGGTGACTGCCGCGAATGTGTAGGAGGCGTCGCTGACGCTGACGATGTCGCCGTCCACGCGCACGACGGCGACGCCGTAGCCTTCGTCGGCCTTGAACGTGAACTTGGGCGTCGCGCCGTAGTCCACCGTCTGGTCGTCCGCCGGGCTGATGGTGCCGTGACCGCCGACGCCACCCACGACGCTCGGCGTGATCGTGAACGTGTCGATGGCGTACTCCACTGTGATCGTGTGGCCCTTGGTGACGGCAGCGAAGGTGTAGGACGTGGTCGGGGTCGGCGTCACGGCCACGTCGTCGACTTTGACCTCCTTGACGTGGTAGCCGTCGTCGGCCTTGAACGTGAACTTGGGCGTCGCGCCGTAGTCCACCGTCTGGTCGTCCGCCGGGCTGATGGTGCCGTGAC
>CAIWHY010000210.1 GCA_903912585.1 uncultured Thermoleophilia bacterium
ACGCTGCAGCCGCTGAAACGCTTCGAGCTCGACGCGGCGATCATCTTCGCCGACATCCTTCTGCCGCTGGAGCCCCTGGGCATCGGCTTCCACTTCACGGCGGAGGACGGGCCCGTGATCCAGAGGCCCGTCCGCAACGCCCGCGACCTCGAGGGCGTGCACACGATCAACGCGGCGGAGGACCTCGAGTACGTCATGGACTCCATCCGCCTCGTGCGCCACGAGATCGACGGCAAGACGCCGCTGATCGGCTTCTCCGGAGCGCCGTTCACGCTGGCGAGCTACATCGTCGAGGGCGGGCACTCGCGCAACTACACGCACGTCAAGTCGTTCATGTACGACGACCCGGTCGGCTTCGGCCGCCTCATGAGCATCATCTCGAAGGTCGTGGTGGACTACCTGCTGGCGCAGATCGCCGCCGGCGCCCAGGTCGTGCAGCTCTTCGACTCGTGGGTCGGCTGGCTCGGTCCCTACGACTACGAGCTGCTGGTGCTGCCGCACGTGCGCTACGTGATCGACAAGGTCAAAGGCCACGGGGCGCCGGTGATCTACTTCGGCAACGGCGCCTCGGCGATGCTGCACCACGTCGCCAAGGCCGGCAGCGAGGTCATCGGCGTGGACTGGCGCATCGAACTGGACCGCGCCTGGGACCAGCTCGGCGACGTGGCCGTGCAGGGCAACCTCGACCCGATCACCCTGCTCGGCCCGCCCCAGGCGATCGAGGCGCGCGTGGCCGACGTCGTCGCGCGCGCCGCCGGCCGCCGCGGCCACATCTTCAACCTCGGGCACGGCCTCGTCCCGCAGACGCCGCCCGACAACGTCAAGTACCTGGTCGACGCCGTGCACCGGCTGTCGGCCGCGCCCATCTGAAAGGCAGGCGCGGCTCATGACCGATAGCTTTGTCGACGTCGCCCTGCTCGCCTTCGGCGCGCCCGGCAGCCCCGAGCTGATCACCGATTTCCTCGTGCGCATGACCGGCCGCGCGCCGACGCCCGAGACGCTCAAGGTCGTCGAGGAGCGCTACAAGCTCATCGGCGGCGCCTCGCCGCTGCCGGACATCACGGCGCGCCAGGCCCGTTCGCTGCAGGCGCGCCTCGTGCAGGAGCTCGCCTTCCCGATCCGCGTGCGCCCCGGCTTCCTCTACGCCCAGCCGACCGTGGCCGAGTGTCTCGAGGAGCTGGACGGCCACGAAGTGCTGGCCGTCCCGCTCAGCCCGTTCTCGTCGCGGCTCACGAGCGGCAAGTACCGCGAGGCGCTGGACGCGGCGCAGGCCACCGCCCAAGCCGGCGAGGGCAAGGCCGGCCGTAAGCTCAACGGAGGCCGGCCCATCCCGCTGGTCGAGGGCTGGTACGCGGAGCGCGGCTTCGTGCAGGCGATCAGCCGCCGCGTCGCCGAGGCGCTGGACGGCTGCGACGTCAACGAGTGGGTCGTGCTCTTCACGGCGCACAACGTGCCGCTCGAGACGGTCGCAGAAGGCGACCCCTACGTGGAGCAGCTCCAGCAGACGATCTCGCGACTGGTGCCGGCGATCATGCCTGGCGACTGGCGCTTCGCCTTCCAGAGCAAGGGCCGCGGCGGCGGCGAGTGGCTCGAGCCCGAAGTGGACGACGTGGTGCGCGCCATCGCCACCGACGGGTGGAAGAAGATCCTCGTCGTGCCCGTCGGCTTCGTCAGCGACAACGTCGAGACCCTCTACGACCTCGAAATCATGCTGCGCGAGCAGATCGAGTCCGCGGGCATGGAGTACCGGCGCTCGGCCGCGCCCAACGACTCTCCGCCGTTCATCGAGGCGCTCGCCGACGCCGTGATCGAGTACCTGGCGCGGCGTCCGGTGGAGCACCAGCTGCACCACCCGGACGGCCCGCACAAGCACGGATGACCAAGCCGCTGCGCATCGCCATCGTCGGCGGCGGCATGGCCGGGCTGGGGGCGGCGCGCGTCCTCGAAGACGCGCGCGCCGCGGACCCGTCGGTCGACTGGCACCTCTACGAGGACGAGCGGCGCTTCGGCGGCAAGGTCCACACGGTGCGCCGCGAGGGCTTCGTCGTGGAGGGCGGCCCGGACTCGGCGATCATCGAGAAGCCCTGGCCCATCAAGCTCGCGCGCGAGCTCGGCATCGGCGACCAGTTCGCGGAGTCCAACGAGGACATCCGCAAGAGCTTCGTCTACGCGCGCGGGCGGCTGCACGAACTGCCCGAGGGGATCATCCTCATGGTGCCGACGCGCATGGTGCCGTTCGCCCTGAGCAGCCTGATGAGCTGGCCCGGCAAGCTGCGCATGGGGATGGACCTGCTGCTGCCGCGCGGCGGCGCGGCCACCAGCGGCGAGGCCGACGAGAGCCTCGGCGACTTCGTGCGCCGGCGCCTCGGCCGCGAGGCACTGGCGCGCATCGCCGAGCCCATCGTCGCCGGCATCCACGCCGGCGACCCCGAGCAGATGAGCGTGCGCGCCACCTTCCCGATGTTCCTCGACATGGAGCAGCAGCACCGCAGCCTGATCCTGGCGATGCTCAAGCGCCGCAAGGCGCGGCAGAAGGCCGCCGCCGCGCGCGGCGGCGGGAGTGGCGCGGCTAGGGGCGGCGCGACCAGCTCAGGCGCTGCGGCCGGCGCCTCGTCTGCCGGCCCGCGCTCGTACTTCTACTCGTTCAAGGGCGGGCTGCAGGACCTGCGCGATGCGGTCGTCGCCTCGCTGCCGGCGGAGCGCCTGCACGCCGGCGCGGCCGTGACGGCGATGGCGCCGTGCGGGGCC
>CAIWHY010000211.1 GCA_903912585.1 uncultured Thermoleophilia bacterium
CCGCGACCGCCAGGAGCGCGGCGGCGAGCAGCATCCCGGCCGCGGCGCCCGCCGCGGCCGGGATCTTCTCGCCGTGCCGGCGCCTCGCCCGTCGCCGCACCGTCGTCACCGCCTCACTTCACGCGCACGACGATGCGCTGGATACGGCCGGGCATCTGGGCTTCCGTCAGTCCGGGCCCGACGAGCCGCAGCGGGAAGTACGAGTCCGGGAGCTCGCCGCCGCCGACCTTGCCGGCGAGCACCACGTCCGTCTTGCCGGCGATCGCCTTCGAGTCGATCGTCACGACTTTGCCGTCCGCGCTCTCGATCTGTATCTCGTAGCCCTTCTTGGCCAGCGCCGCATCGTAGGCGCCGGGTCCGTGCTTCTTGCCGCCGTCGACCATCCCGGTCACGAGGTACAGCGGCACGCCCTCCCAGCGCTTGCCCTGGGCGTCGACCCAGCCGGAACCGTGGCAGCCCGGCGAGGCGCAGTTGACGTAGGACGCCTTGTCGATATGGGCAGACTGGGCGCCCTGGACCTGCACGTCCCACTGCGCCGAAGCCTTGGTCACCGAGACGCGGTCGATCCACTTCACCGACCAGTGACCGTCCACGACCTGGCCGCCGGCCGTGGGCTCGGCGACGATGAGGCGCAGCGGCCCTTCGCCGGCCCCCATCAGCTTGCCGTCGTGCCGATAGGCGACGATGACGGTGAGGTCCTTCGCCGGCTTCACCTCGGATCCCGTGGCCGGGTCGTAGGCGGTGAAGTTCTGGCTCATGATCTGGTCGTAGGAGAAGGTCATGCCGTAGCCGTCGCTGCCCACGATCGTCACGCCGGTCGACTTGTTGATGCCGCCCACGAGATCGGTGAGGTAGCTCAGCTTCACGCCCGTGAACTTCGAGGGCAGCGTGATCGTGCCGGTGCTGCTCTTGATCCCGCCGTAGCCGGTGTAGGAGGGCAGCGCTTCGAGCTGGTTCATGGTGAAGCGCTTCTCGCCCTTCTCGCCGACGAGCGTGAGCACGACCTTGCCCGACGGGCTCGGCAGGGGGCTCGACGACGACGCGGTCGAGCCCCCGCAGGCGCCGCCGAGCACGACCAGCAGCGCGGCGGCGAGGCCGGCGGCCAAGAGGCCGCCTGCGACGCGCAGTCTGGCGCGGGCGGAGCTCATTTCTTGGGGAGGAGCTTGATCTTGACGATGCCCCCAAGGAAGTTCTGCGTGCCGATCTTCGGGCCGACCAGGCGCAGCGGGTAGTCGGCTGTCGTGAGTTCCGAGCCCATCAGCTTGTTGGCCAGCAGGATGCGCTCGTTGTTGATGATCGTACGTGAGGCGATGATCACGGACTTGCCGGTGGCCGAGATGAGCTGGATGCGATAGCCCTTGCGCGCCAGAGCCTCGTTGTAGGCGCCGTAGCCGCCGTGGCCCTTGCCGCCGTCGACCTTGCCGATGCAGAGGAAGAGAGGCACGCCAGTCCACGTCTTGGAAACCACCGGCTGCAACCAGCTGGAGCCGTGGCAGCCGGGCGTCGCGCACGAGTCATATGAGGCCCGGTCGAGCGTGTAGGTCTGGCGCTTGCCGTTCTTCAGGAGCCCGAACATCCTGACCGTCCAGGGAACGACGGCGTCGCGGAGAGTCACGTTGGTCACCCACTTGACCATCAGGTGACCGTCGGCGACCTGGTTCTCGTTGGTCGTCTGCGCCACGGCGAGCCGGATCGGCCCTTCGCCGTCCGGCGCGGGCGCGATCGGAAGGTTGTTGTACTCG
>CAIWHY010000212.1 GCA_903912585.1 uncultured Thermoleophilia bacterium
CCGCGCTGCGCACGTGAGTGTCGAATTGGTTGACGACAAACGCGGCCACGACACCAAGGAAGAGGCCGGCGACGAAGCCGAACAGAGCCCATTTCAACGGCTTGGGAGACGCCGGAGACGCCGGAGGGGTGGCCGGTACGATTATCTCGAAGTCGCCGGTCGCGCTGGCTTCGGCGATCTGCAGGTTGCGGAGTTGCTGCTGCAACGTCGCGTAGTCTGGTGACTGCTTGGATTGCGAGTCCAGCGACAGCTGGACGATCTGTTCAGCGGTTCGCCAGCTCTGCTGCTGGGTCTCCTTGCGGAGCTGGATGATGGTCTGCGCGTAGGCGTTCGCGACTCTCGCTGCAACTGCTGGTGACCCGGCCTCGGCGGTGATATCGACCACCGTTTGCACTCCGGTCCCCGTGGCAGACGAACTACTCGAGGGGACGGCTGGGGTCGCCGAGATCGAGTACGACACCGTGGCGTCACGACCGAGAGCTTTTGCGGCACGCTGTCTGACCGCCGGCGTGCCTACGGTGCTGACAACATTCTGGACCTCGAAGGAGAGGCGAGAAAGATCTGGAGAGACCACGACGCCGTTGGAAAGAGTCGGGGGCGGCGAGTACATCAGCTGCGCCGTCGCGACGTAGGTCGGCGATTGGACGATCTGTCTTCCGAAGGCGACGGAGGTGCAGACGACCACGATGGCGATGACCCAGTACCGCCGAAGCCAGACGACGCGCCAGTAGTCGCGCAAGGTCATGGCATCAATGTGATCAGATTGGGCCACGGCTCTCTGCTCCCCCCGACAGTGGTCTTCATGATACCCACATGCTGCAGCACGGCCAACCTCGCAGCGAAGGCCCCGACTCTCGGCCGGTTCCGCTCCCCCCTATCGGCGCGCCTGCCCATATTGTTTAGCACGCGCTGCAACGCCGTGACCTGCTCCAAGACGGCCCACCGCGAGAGACGAGAAGGGCGCGGCGGCCACGAAGACGCACGCCGCAACGGCGTTGGCCAGGCGAAAGGGGGTTGGCGATAGGCTCATTCGCTGACGCCTTCGATGCCGCTCACCAAGCCTACGTGACGCGCCGCTTCGGCCTTGCGCAGAGCCCAGTCCACCCACAGATCCTGCGGCATCAGATGCCCAGCCTCGTACCGGAGGCGGCCATCATCGCGGCAAACGTAGTGCCCAGGTGCGTCGAACACCGCCTTGTCGACATAGCCGAAGGAGATCTCGACGATCACGAACTCGTCACCGCGGAAGAGTACGTCGTAGGCCATGGAGTCGAATCCCAGAGCACGATTGAGGCCGATGCAGTATTCGATCACCTGGGTGGGGACCGCCGTCTCGTAATCCAACAGCCCGCTCCCGCTGGCACGAAAGTCGTCAGACCGATTGCGGCGCCAGAAGCAGATGGCGTGGCTGTCGCCGATCACCGTCACGCGGAGGTCCGCCGGATTGTCGGCGAGGAACTCCTGCCAGTAGGCCACCCCGTGATACTCACCACCAACCAACTTCTGCCAAACCTTGCGCCAGAACCAGCCATGGTGCAGCGCCGTGGCGACCTGAGAGATGTGACCTCGGTGAAACCCGACATGGTGTCTCCACGCCTGAGTGAAGAGCACGGAATCGAGCCAGCGCTCCGCTGCCGCTCTGGAGGCGACAAGCCTGACGTTGGCGCTCGATGCGCCGTGCGAGAGCTTGGTCACGATGGGGAGGGATGTCTCCGCGAGGCATCGCTGCCCATCGTCATAGTCGGTGGTCGCCACCGTCCGTGGCGTCGGCACTTCCATCGCCTCGAAGAGGTAGCTCTGAGCCACCTTGCTCTCGAAGTGCCACACGCTCGCGTAGCCGGGCATCACCACTTTGCCGAGGATCTGCTCAAGGAAGTAGATCTTCTCCTTGTAATGCGTGGACATGCTCGGGCCCATGAAGGTCCAACGGCCACGCCAGATAACGAGGTCGTACGGCACGATGCGTGCCTGCCAGTCGTGCGCGTCTATGTCGACGGTGTCGTACTCGATGTTGGCACCCTGTCGGATGCGAGCATCGAGCGCGGCGGCAAACTCCTCGTGCCAGTCGCCACGTCCAACCGCCACTCTGAGAGTCTTATCGTTCATTCAATGCCCACCCAATTCCGCTCATGCCGGCACGGGCTCGGACCGTCGAGCGAATCTCCGTGGATGCGTGCTGCGGCGGCTCCTGACCGCATGTCATTCGCCCTCACCTGGGCCAAGGGGTCCGGCGCCGGCGACGTGCCGTGGCCGCCTGATGTCCAATTCTGCTTCGAGTATGGATATCGCCGCCTGGCGGTGTGCGTCACACGTGAGGAAGTCGAGAAGTCCGTACAAGCGCGCGTCTCGAGTCCTCCACGCCGGCCACACGCCCCGCGACAGAGCACCTCGCTCAAGGCGCGTCAGCGAAAGAAGCTGTGCCAGGTACTCGACTCTCCGGCTGGCGCAGAACGCTCCCCACGCCGACTCCAGTCGATCCGGAGAAGCTATGATGCCTGACAGCTCCGCGTCACGCTCACGTCGCAAAGCCAGCTGATCTCCGGCTTCCAGCTCGATGACGGCCGCCCCCATGCACTGCGTAAACGGAATGAGCTGCGCGGCGATCGCGCCGGACTCATCGATGGTCAGGCTGACAAGGGTGCCATCGTACCAGCCTGTGGGCTGTCGCGACGGCCAGTCGAACACGAAGTTGCCGAGCCCGTATGCGATAGGCGCGCCGCGGTAGGTCTCCATGCCCCCGGGAACGTGAGTGTGACTGCACATCACGGCATCCGCGCCCGCATCAACCAGGCAGCGGCAGGTCTTGACCATGTCTGGGCTGGGCAACGGGTAGTACTCGTTCCCGCCGTGAAGGAGGACGATGACAGTGTCCGCCAGCTCCCGCGTGCGCTGTAGCTGAACGAGATTGCGCGGCAGATCAAGGGGGCAAGCGCCCGCACGCTTCCGCGTGGCGATGGAGAACTCGCGCTCGGCGAACGCCAGCACGGCCACACGGCGCCCGTGGACCTCCGTGATGACCGGCTCCTCCGCCTCGCAAAGATCCATCCCCGCGCCGACCGTGACGAGTCCGGCGGCCCGGCAAGCGTCAAGAGTATCGGCCAGGCCTCGCTCGCGCTGATCCATGATGTGATTGTTCGCCAGGCCGACGATGTCGAACCCACCTTCGCGAATAGCCCGAGCGCAACTCGGCCGAGAACGCAGATGGGGTCCGGACTTGTCTGACGGATCCTGGACCAGCGTGAGCGGGCACTCAAGGTTGACGACCCTCACGTCATGGGCGCAGAGAATGTCGTCGAGCTCC
This sequence comes from uncultured Thermoleophilia bacterium, assembly GCA_903912585.1. Lineage (GTDB taxonomy): Bacteria > Actinomycetota > Thermoleophilia > UBA2241 > UBA2241 > CAIXSE01. The sequence goes on from CAIWHY010000212.1 coordinate 3,302, forward strand.
CCCCAGACCGCGTGGGGGTCGTGCCGCGCGAACGCCTGCTCGGGTCGTCCGGCCGTACAAAGATCCCCTGCCACCAGGACACGGGCAACGGCGTTTGCAGGTTCAGTCACGAAGGACTCCGGCCCCGCGTATGTCGTGGATGAACTCGATACCCGCAGCCCTGCGCGTGCACCCTGTCGTGATGGCGGACGTCACGATGTGCCGCGCATCGTGTCGACGCGCCCCGCCCGCGTGGACCTGAGGTCAGCAAGGAAACGTGCGATGCGAGGACCGTGGATCGCGTAGTCGAACTCGCGTCGCGCCAAGTCCCGACCCTGCAGGCCGACCGCCGTGGCGGCCTCTGGATGTTCGAGAACGTATTCGAGTCTCGAACGAAATGCCTCCTCGTCCCCTGGCGGCACCAAAAAAGCATCCTGGCCGTCGCGCAGATATCGAGGTATGTCACCGACGGCGGTCACAACGACTGGCCGACCCGTCGCCAAGTACTCAGCGAGCTTCGTGGGGAGGCCTGCGGTCGAGAAGGCTCCGGCAGCGCGAGGGAGCACCAGCACGGAAGCGCGCGCGAGGCGGTCGGGCATGTCGCACCGGGGGATCAACCCGGCGAACTCCACCATGCTGTCGATGTTGAGAGCCCTGGCCGTTCGTTCCAACTCGCCTCGTCGCCCAGTCCCCATGTCGTCCCCGAGGACCGTCAACCTCGCGTCTCGACGCCGGCTGGCGACACCTGCGAATACTCGCAGCAGGGTCTCGAGTTCCCCGACGTGCCCCAGACTCCCCGCGTACAGCACCATGCCGGGCTCCGGAGATGCGGCGGCTGATGCACGTTCATACTCATCGACATCTACCAGAATCGGAACCAGCAAGTTGACAGCGCCTCTTCTTGATACGCGCGTGAAGTACTCGTCCAAGTATGCGGAGATGACAATCGTGCCATCGTATGCCCGCTGGACCGCGGCCACATGCCACTTGTGGTAACGACGCCGAAGCCTGGTGTCAGACGCGTAGACGAACGGCAGCTCGCTTGCGTCTTTGACCGTCACTGCTCCCCCGAGCCTGGCACTCACACTCAAGGCCAGCGGGAGGAAGGCCGAAGTGGTCGTGTAGACCACGACTGCATCACATCCCCGAGCCGCCGACAGCGATGCACGGACCACGCCCACGACCTCAGCACCCCGTCGACCCCAGAAGCTTCGGCTAAGGAGAGGAGTGCCTGGCGTGTATTCGAACGGAACTCCGTCCACCACGCCGGAGCCATCCCGGTTCGACGTCCGGCTGTCCGGCCTTTCACTCGGACTCGTGATCAGGATCTTGACGTGACAGCCTGCCGCCGACAGACCCCTGGCGACAGCGCGGACCCTGGCCGTGGCCCCCTCCCCATCGGGAAGAGAGAAGGCATCTCCAACCACGAGCACTCTCAGATCACGTGGCTCGCGCATGTGTCTCTCCAACTCCAACTCCTCCGGACTCCCGGCGAGCGACGTGTTTGACGATTATGTGCCCAAAACGGGACAGCTGAGGCGAGTGCGATGCGCCCGCGTCTTCCTTTGCAGCCATTGAGACCTACGCGCGAGCAGCCCATCGAACGACCCCAGGCAACCTACTACACCTTGGACAAGTGTGCCCAGTACGCCGAGCCTAGGCTCGCAGAGCGCAGACCGTACGCGGCGGGGAACGAGGTGATCAAGAACACCGCCACCAGAACTGCTCGAAGTGTCCGTCGAACGCCTCGGCTTCTGACACTGCCCAGTGCCTCGAAAGCCGAGCTACCTCGAGCGTATTGAACCGCAAGACGGCGAAGTTTCGAGAGATAGCACTCCGCCTCGATCTCGTCCTCCTCCAGCCTCCAGCCATGACGGCTCGCGACGACTTCAAGGCTTTGCCGCGTCCACCGGCCGATGTGGACCGGGGGCATGTCCTCGTGGAATCCCCACCTGTCAAAGTAGGCTCGTTGAGCATGGTTCGGCACAGCAATGAACAGGTGCCCCTTGTCTCGGGCAAGGTGCGAAAGCCGAGAGAAGACGGACTCGAGATCATCCATGTGCTCGAGAACCTGGAAGAGGCATAGCACGTCGAACGCGCTCCGGTACTCCTGCATGTCGACATCGCTCAGCCCCCCACGAACGCAACGCATGCCCCGGGCCGCGATCTCATTCCTGCCGTACTCAGAGTACTCTGTGCAAAGAAGGCCCCGACAGCCAGCCACGCGATCGAGGATGCGCGACGCAAACCGACCGGTCCCGGCACCGATGTCAAGCAGGGCGAATGGAGGGAGCCGACCGGCGGCCTTGAGCAACGCAAGGGCCTCGAACGTGCGCTGGAACTCCCACTTCCACTCAGCGTACTCCGCCCCCGATTCGTACAAGGCCGCGTAGAAGTCAGGCGTCGCCGCGACAAACGGATCCGCATATGCGAACGTGCACTGCGGGCAACGGACGTAGTCGCAGGTCTGCTGACCCCATGTCAGCTCGATAGCCGACCGCGCCTCCTGCGCCCAGTTCTTCTCGGAGCCCTCACTGAAGCGCCGAGCCGCCGTATCGCTGTCCACCGAGTACAGGATCGTTCCATTTTGACTCCCACAGACAGGGCAGGTGCTCATGCGTGCCCCTGAGTCCATCGGACTAGAGGGGCGATCATCCGCGACGAATGTCATCAGAAAGACCGCGCGCGTCACCAGATGCCGATCGCCGTTGATGCGGCTGCCCGGCAAGGCTCTCTCTGAAGGCAGCCCGTACATGTCGGCCGTCGAATTCGCGATCGGCTATCTCTGAGGCCCTGCGGCCCAGAGCCTCCCTCTGCGCCTCACTCGCTGCAAGGTCACTCAAGGCCAGCGCAAGCCGCTCGCGGCTTCTGTCACCCACCACGAGAGCCCACTTGGCCTGCTCAGCCCAAGCACACGTCGCGTGGGTTCTTGGTGAGTACAGGACAATAGGCGTCGCGCAGGCCATGTACGCAGGAACCTTCGTAGGCATGGACAGTCGCGCAAATCGGCGGCCGCGGCCCTCAAAGTTCGAGGGGATGATGAGCACGTCAGCGCCGGTCAGTACGTCGGGCAGTTGCTCGTCCTCAACGGCCGGCAGTATGCGTGTGTGAGCGTATCTGGCGAGGGCTTTTGCACTCGAAGCGTCAATCCCTCCTGGATAGATGCTGAACTGCGTCGCGACCCCAGCCTGGTTCATCAGCTCTACTGCTTCGCAGACATCCACGAAGCTCGCTAGCGCGTCCCACCCGATTCGTCCACAGTAGACGACTCTCAATGGCGAGGCGACTGCCCACGAAGTCTTGCGACGCTCCCTCCAGAATGGCACGTCAATGCAGTTGTGGAAGACGTCGAACTCAAACCCGTATCGCAAGAGGTATTCGTCTGCCATCGCTCGACTGATCGCCATTCGCACAGCGGCAAGCGATATTAGCTCTCGCAACTCACGGTCCACCACGTCACGGAGGAGCGGACCCATCAGGCTTCCGGCGTACACAGTCTCAGGCCAGTCATCCATCATGTGAATGGCCAGCTTGGCATCACTGCACTCATGCAACGCTCGCACCAGCCGAATGGTTCCCAGCGTCGAGAAATGGCAGTAGAGCACATCCGGCGAGAAGTCGGCTACCCACCTCTTCAACGACCCTGAGAGCGTCGGCTTCTGAAGTACATCCTGTGCGCCAAGCCGGTCCACGATCACGTGAAATGCTGCGCGTGCGGCACTGGAGGCAGTAGCGCGCGCAGAAGGGGCATCTCCCGCACTCACAGTGTCGTCGGACACCGGAACGCTGGCGAGCGCGGAATGGGCAACGCTGCCGGCTTCCCTTGAGGGGCTGGGAAGATACGACAAAGGCCACACCCACTTATGCTCGAGTGCGCCTAGGCGGTATTCAGCGCACGCCGCCGAGGCAGTGCCGGATCGGGCCCGGTAGTCTACGACAGCAAGCCGACCGCGCGGCCACCCTCTGAACAGGTTCGACAGGGTGATACCTCCGCCGGAGTATGAATCGAATCCGCCTCCGAAGACGAGAGTTCGCGGGTACGCCTTCTCGTCACACCCGGCCACCATCTCAGTCCGCACCGCGGCCCGTGAGCGCACCAAGACAAGCAGCAGTCAGGGGAGGCGCCTTGCGGACCAGGATCACGCTCGGCGCCCAGCCGGTAGCACCTACGATATGCGATGGCGAATGCCGCGACGAGTCGAGTTCGAGCAGCGAGTTTGGATGCACACGTGAGTGGCTCGTGCTCAACGGCGTGCCTGGTGACGCGCGATGACGTCTCCGTAGACCGCGCGCGTATCTTGCGCGATCGTATGGGGATCGTGACGCCGTCGCGCACGAGTGCGGGCATTCATGCCGAGACCCGCCGCGCGCGCTGGGTCGGCGTCGATGGCGCCGATCGCCCCGGCGAGACCGTACACGTCGTTGGACGGGCAGAGCAGGCCCTCGAGGCCGTCACGAAGGAGCGATGGGACCCCTCCCGCAGACGACGCAACGCACGGCACGCCAAGGAGCATGGCCTCAGCCAGGGAATTCGGGCTGTTCTCTGCTAGCGAAGGTTGAACGTAGACGCTGGCGGCCTTCAGTTCGGAGATGATGCCCGCCGGCCGCAGTGGTCCCAGGAAGTCGACCACACCTCGCAGCCGAAACCTGTCGAGCGCGCGTTGGGCGATCGGCCACATGCTGGCGCCTTCGATCTGTCCTGCGATTCTCAGGCGAATGTCCGACCGGACTGAGTCGCGCAGCAATGCGACGGCCTCGAGCAGGTTGACCAGTCCCTTGTACGGAGCGGGGCCTGCGGTCGTGTAGATGACGAACGGGCCGTCGATGATCGGTCGCCACTCATCGAGGAAGAACTCGGGGCGCAGGACCTCGTCAACGTGATAGTACTGCGCCTGGGGATTCACGACGGAGACGATGCCGCGGTCCCACGCGGTCCTGCCGGTGAAGTAGCGGCAGGCACGCAGGATGCCAAGTTCTCTGCGAGCCGCGATGCGCATATCCCAGTAGGCGTGGAGGAAGCCGCCACCCTTCAAGAACTCCAGCGATGCGGCGTCGCGAACGACATCGGGGGCCGGGATACCAGAAAAATACGCGCGCGAGTAGACGAGCAAGATGCCCTGGAGGGAGATGAGGAGCGGAACCGCAGCTGTCTCTGCCAGACGGCCGAATGGACCCTCGCTACCGTGAACATGGATGAGGTCCGGCCCATACTGCTCGATGACCGCCGAAGCCGCGGACAGCAATGAGTCCTCGTTGGTGCGATGTGCCCACCGAGCGGCCGCACCAGCAAACCCGCCCGCCTCTTCCCGGCCCTGGACATGGAAGTACTGGACGCCTCCCTCATCGAACGGCTCGAACGGGGTGACCCCCGGAGCAGCCATCCCGAGGTCGGGAGAACCTTCAGCGCAGAGGGCCGCCCGAAGGCTTTCCTGCCACCCGCAGCCGGAGAAGACAGCCGACGAGAGTCTTCTGCTTGCGGCGGGAAGCTCGACTTGGGTGAACCATAGGACCTTCACGATGCCTGCCCGTCACTTCGATACCGCGGCCAACACACACCAGCGCCCTGGCCGCAGGAATCGGCCACACGCTACTACCTATCACATGCAGAGCGCCCCCACACATAGCGATTCGACTTTGCGACCGAGGCAGCTAGGTTCCGACGGCGCACGGGCCATCTTCGTGAGCTGACAGTGGAGAAGCGCAGCCTGCGGCTGAGTTCGCCAATCCCGCCCCTTGGTGGGGTAGCGCCCCAGTCCGGCCACACCCTCTACATCGGATGCCCCTCGAGGCGGATGGCCTGCTGTGGCAACCGCGCCGTCGCTTGGCTGCCCTCCTGCGGCTCAGCAGCCGCCTCGCGCAAGCTGCGGTTCCGGGCCAGGATCATGGCGACTGCGACGGCGAAGAGCGCCTGGTTCTCGCGCAGGTCGATGTTGGCGTTGAGGGAGCAGAAGACCAAGTAGAGCGCCAAGTAGGTGAGGCAAAACGCGCTGCACCGATCGCGACGATTGCGCCAGCCCAAGACGATGGTGACGCCGATCACGGCAAAGAAGAGCGCGCTCCCAATCACTCCTTGCGTCACCAGTCGCTGCACCACGAAGTTGTGCGGCGGGAAGCTGAAGGTAACTTGGACCAGGTAGTAGCGCTGGTTCCAGATGTAGTCGCCGAAGGGGTGCTTCGCGAAATACGCGAGGGACATGACGCTGCGCACGACGCGATCCTGCGAGGTCATGTCCGCGTTCGGATTGAACATCGTACGCAGTGAGTACGAGACGCTGTCGCGCACGGTAGGCGAAGCGTAGTACACGCCGATGCCCATCACCGCCACCGCTGCGAGCGCCAGAGCGACTCGCCGGGTGATGCGCCCACTTGCGAGCACCTGCACGATCAGCGCGGCAAGAAGTGCCAGAAACGCCGAGCGGTGGTTCGTCATCACGACGGCCGCGGCGGCGGCGATCGCCAGCACGAGCCGCCACAGGCGGACAGGCCAGTAGAAGAGCGAAGAAAGGATCAGCCAGCAGAAGAGGAGCGAAGAGCCTCCCCAAGCTACCCGCAGACGGAACACGCCGTCTTCCCATTGCCCCGTCGGCCCAACCGCCACGTAGCGGTAGACGATCCAGAGCGCCAGCCCCGCCGCCGCGACATCGAAGACCGTCACGAGGAGGTCGAGGCTGATGAACCGAAGGACGACCGTGTAGAGGACGAGGACCAAAAGCAGATCGAGGCGGTATTCAAGGAGGCGGACCACGTCAAATGCTCGCAGCCCGTGGAGCAGGACTGCGGCGGGAAGGACGACAAGGAACTCATACCCCAGAAAGACGAGGCAGAGCCAGATGACGAGCCGGTTCAGCGGCACGGGGTCCGGCTCGAAGTAGAAGGCGCTGACGACCAAGAGGGCAAGCACCGCAAGCCCGACGACGAGGTCAAAAGCGTAGATGTTGATGAAGCCGACGCTGACGAGCGTCCTTGAGTCGAAGGCCGGGGCGCCGGCCATCGCTACCGCAGTGAACGCCGCGAGGGACGCTGCGATGGCGATGGCTAGATACTTCACTTCACCCTCCGGCGCGAGCGAACGTGCCCCAGCCTCCGTGGACTGCCGACGCCCAAGGATACCGCAACGATGAGGAGCGGGCCGCGCGGCGATCGGCGGTTCGGGCAGTCTGCGCCGCAGCTGGCCTGTGATCACTGTCGGGCCCCGCAGGCAGTCGCGCGGTGGCATTGAGGTTCACCGCAACGCATCAACTCAGTCTGAACGCCCCACCGCCGCGAAGCTCGCGGCGGTGGGGCGTCATATGGGTGGACTGTGAACCGCCAGGCGAGGCCCGGGACCGACGCCGGCCGCGGAGCCGCTGCACGGCGGGACTTAGTTCTGACGCGGCAAGCTGATGCCGGTCACGGTGCCGCTCGTGCCGTAGCCGGCGGCGGGGGTGCCGTGGATGGTCGAGCCGCTGAAGTCGGCGTTGCTCACTGTGTCGAGGTAGGCCCACTGCGTTGTGCTGTAGGAAGAGGCGCCCGCGATCAGCGTGTCGGCGACGGTGACGCCGCCCTGCGCGCCGTACATGTACCAGAGGGTCGGGTGAGGGACGTTGCTTGACCCGTAAGTGACGCCGGGCTGGTAGGCAGTCGCGTCCCAGGTGTTTCCCGAGAAGGTCCAGTTGGCAGGCGACGGGTCGCCGGGAGTCTGGCGCAGGTTGGTCATGCCGTCGACGCCGGGGCCGAACCAGTTGCTTTTGACCGTCATGTTGCGCACGCGGTTCAGTTCAAACAACCGTCGCCAGCTGTAGGCGCTGTTGAGGCCGGCGCCGAGGACGACGTTGCCGGAGATCGTGCAGTTGCCCGCCGGAGTGGCGTTGCCGGGAGCGGCGTCGTCATAGGAGATGGCCTCGCTGCCCTGCGCCTCGAAGTAGCAGTTCGTGATGTTGATGCGCTGGTAGCCGGTCAGATGCGTCCCGCTGGGCCGCTCGATGCACTCGAAACCCATGCGTGGCTGGTAGGCGAAGTAGCAGTGGTCGAAGGTGATGTCGTGGGCGCCGTAACCGTTGTCGCTGATGCTGACGCCGTTGCCGGCGATGGTGTTGGTGCTAATCCAGCAGTTCTTGAAAACGATGTAGCGTGCGTCAGTCCCGATGGTGATGACACCGTTCTCCACGTCGTTGTTGTAACTCGGGCCGGTGAAGCGATAGCCGTCGTAGACGAGAGGGCTTGCGAGCGTCCCGTAGTTGCCGACGCCTCTCTGGCCACTGAGCAGGAGCGCCCCGACGTCCTTGTAGACCGTGCCAGGCGCGGGGCCTGGCGCGGTAGTCGGCGTCGGGGTCGGGGTCGGGGTGACGGTGGGCGTCACGGTCGGCGTGGGGGTCGGGGTGACGGTGGGCGTCACGGTCGGCGTGGGGGTCGGGGTGACGGTGGGCGTCACGGTAGGCGTGGGCGTCGGGGTGACGGTGGGCGTCGGCGCCGGAGCGGCCGCGATGCTCACGACGCCGCTGGAGGCGGCGGATCCGAGGACCCCCCCGGTGGACGAGCAGTAGTAGACCCACAGCTTGTACGTGCCTGCTGCCTGTGCCACGCTCCAGGACGAGCTGTAGTTGGTCGCCCAGCGGGTCGTCGCGATCGACGACGGGCCTAGCGGCGTCAAAGCGCCGTTAGCGGTGTTGGTGAGCGCGATGCGGAAGTAGCCGCTCGAGACGGCGGAGGATATCTTCCACTTGATCGTCGTGGACGAGCCGTCGACAAGGGCGCCGCTGTTGGGCGACGTGACAGTCAGGACCGCGGAAGAGTGGTACGAGTTTGTGCGCAGGACGACGACCCGGGGAGTGCGCTTGATCAGCGTGCAGCGCCCGACTCCAGTCACGTTCACCTTGTGGGCGCCGTGCCTGACCGTGAACCGGTGTGCGTGACCGGTGACGACGTCGTAGGAGCGCGCGTGCTTGACGACGCGGAAGCGAAGGTCGTGAGACTGGGACGAGGTCCTGGCGATTGCGCCCGAAGCGACGAAGAGACTCAGCGCGACGAGGGCTGCGGCGAGGAAGATGGCTGCGAAGCGGCTGTTCCTGGACACTGGGGGCTCCTGTGTCTCTTGGAACGAGCGAGCAGCGGCAGCAGCAGCAGCTGTGGTGGGTGTCGCACCGACGCGACTCGCTTCAGTTCCAATTGCAGATCCGGTACCGATGGCGGTACTCACTGCATGAAGTCGGCCCAGGGGGCGGTAACTTGAGGCTTGGGGCCGTGTCTGCGTAGCCGCTTTCGGCAACGCGAGTCGAGTCCCAGCTTCTAGTACATCCGTCTAGGAATCAGCCTTGCGACGTTTGTTCCGGGCAGACTGGACTGGCGTCCGCCGGCAGCACGTGACGCGACGCCAGGCGCAAGCGCCGATGGCGCGGCTGGCGAGACATCATGCGTGATACATTCCGGCTGACCCGCGTCCCCTCCGTCGGTGATCCGCATGATGACCATCTTCTCTATCCCGAAGCCGTTCATCGGCCACATTGGCGTCATCCAGCGCAACGCCATCAGGAGCTGGCTGGCGCTGCGCCCGGAATGCGAGGTCGTGCTGCTTGGCGATGAGGAGGGCGTCGCCTCGTGCGCGCACGACTTTGGCGTGCGCCATCTCGAGGGCGTCGCTCGCAACGAGTTCGGCACGCCGCTGCTCGATGACGCCTTCGCGCGAGTGACGGAAGCAGCGAGGTTCCCGCGTCTCTGCTACGTGAACGCAGACATCATCCTCCCAGCCGCCTTCACCCGATGCGTGCAGCGCGTCGCGCTGCGGAAGTTCCTCATGGTGGGCCAGCGCGCGACCATCCAGGTGGATGTCGACCTGGATTTCACGGATCCATCCTGCAACGGCGCGCTCGCGGCCGCGGTGGCCGAGACGGGCTCGCTGGATGCACCTCTGGGCAGCGACTACTTCGTGTTTCCCAAAGACGCGCTAGGTCCCCTTCCGCCTTTTGCGGTGGGTCGGCCGGGGTGGGACAACTGGATGATCTATCGCGCCAGGGAGCTGGGCGTGCCCGTCGTGGACGCAAGCGAGGCCGTGCTGGTGATCCACCAGGATCACTTGTACGCCCACGTTCCCAGTCCTGCGGGGGATCGATGGGAGGGCCCGGAGGCGGAGAAGAATCGCAGCATCGTCAAGCCGACGGCGCTGCGATTTACCACCCAGTACGCCACATGGCGACTGACGGCCCAAGGCTTGACCAAGCGCCGCTGGTGGTCGCGACGAGATCACTATGACGCGCTCGAGGCCGCCAAGATGCTTCATCCCAGAGCGCGTCCCCTACTCTCAGCGGCAAGCCTGCTCATGCGTCGCTGGGATCGCCGGTTCATTGCTTGGCTGGCCGCCCTCGCTCGGGCAAGTAGCAAAGCTGATGGCCGATGACGAAGCGCGGCATGCACGCGCCACCAGGCGAGGCCGTGCCGCCGGGCTCACTGCACAGGACCGCCGGCGACAGATGGATGTGACTCGACTCGAGGCGATGTGGCCGCCCAGGGATCGTAGACCGTGGATGGAATCGGCGTGCGAGCCATGCATCGTGTCGGTCATCGTGCCCGCCTACAACCGAGCGGACTTGATCTCCGAGAGCCTGGACTCTGTGCTCGCCCAGACGTATCGGCCGCTCGAGCTCATCGTCGTCGACGACGGATCGACCGACGGCACGGCAGGCGTCGTTGAGGCGTGGAACGGCAGACGCGCGCCGGACCCTGAGTTCGAGCTTCGATGCTATCGGCAGGAGCACGCCGGCGCGCCGGCGGCGCGCAATCACGGGCTCTTGCGGAGCTGCGGGGAATTCATCCAGTTCTTCGACTCGGACGACCTCCTCCATCCCGAGAAGATCCGCACGCAGGAGGCCCGACTTGCCGAGGACGTGCAGCTTGACATCGTCTACGGGCGCTCAAGCTACTTCGGGGATATCGCGGACTGGAATGCCGAACCCTACGTGACGTTTCCGAAAGCCGGAGAGCAGCCCTTGACCGCGTTTCTTCGCGGAGGATGCTGGCCGGCCCCGTCGGCGCTGTTCCGTCGTCGCGCCTGCCGTGCGGCCGGGCCGTGGGACGAGGATGCGCCGATCCTCGAAGACTGGGACTACGCGATCCGCCTCATCCTGGGTGGAGCGCGCCTCGGCTTTGTCGACGAGACGTTTCTGCTCTATCGCCAGGGTCATGACGTGCGGCCGACAGTCACCAGGCGCGCGCTGTCTCCGCGAAGTCTGAAGGGCAGGTACATCCTCGCCTTGAGATGGCTGGAGTGGACGCGCGTCGCCGGCTACCTGGACCGGGACGTCGAGCTCTGGTTCTCAGGCCAACTCTTTGATGTAGCCATGATGTGCATGTCTCAGGGACAAGTCGACTTGGCGCGGGAGATGCTTCAATCCCTGCGCCGACTGGGCCTCGCGAGGCCCCACTCGCGTCACGCCGAGACTGTGTACCTCGTTGTCGCCGGTCTGCCCGGCTGGTGCAGTCCGGCTCTCATGCGCAGTCTGCACAGGAGCCTTGAGCTTAGGGACCGCGCCACCAGCTGATCGCCGCACCAGGGAGCCGAGGGCGGGCCCTCGCGCCCATGGTCTCGCAGTGAGGGACCGCAAACGTCCCGCGCAGGAGCGGGCATCCTACTCGGACCGCCCACTCCCGGTCACGTCCTCATACCGCTTTCGAGGGAAGACGTCGAGGAGACCTCCCGCGGTGCAGTTGTAGACCTCGACATCCATCTCCTTGCAGAACTCCCAGAGGTGCCGGTAGGCCTTGAACATACTGAGAGTCTCCTGAAGGATGTCTTCGTACGCCCAGTTCCAAGACTCGTCCAGCTCCTTGTCGCCGTAGAAATGCCTGTCTCTGTCCAGCGATGCCGCCCAATCCGAGTCGACTCCGATGAGGTAGACGGGATTGCATCCCATATAGACCGCCGCCATGAGCGCCAGCTGAGCGACCGACCAAACTCCAGGAAGACCGAGGCACATGTCCAACACGGTGATCGGCTCCAGCGCCAGATCGCCGACCATCGGCACGGGATACAGTTGCCCGGCAGCGCGCCACCGTTCAAAGGTGGCCGACTTCATGGATGGCCAGGCTCGAACGAAGACGGTGCTCTCTCCGATCCCGTCGGCCACGCGAGCCAGGTACTCCTCCCGCTCAGGGCTGTTGTCATTGAGCTCGGGGTCGGCGAAGCAGTGGTACACGGGCAGCAATTCCCGACTGAGAGGGTGCCGATCGAACGAGTTCATCGTGAACAGGAGCTCGCCCTTCAGAGGTGAGAGGTCCTGCGTCGCCAGCGACGGTCCGTTCCCGACGACGAACGCCCTGCGCCCGTGATGAAGGTTCTTGAACCTGGCATTTCGCGGGTAGGCCACGGGTTGCGCCGGAGGCGGACGCAGTCCGTCGGCCAAAGCTTCGGCGCGGTGACCAAGCCCGAGGCAGAGGCGAGCAAGTTCGTTCAGCGGCCTGCTCACGGCTGTTCTGTCGAGCATTCCCGTACCTCGTTCCCGTTTCGGTGGACTGGTCCTCATGGCCCAGTGCAGCCCGGCCTCGCGGTCGCGCGACTCCAGTCACGTGCCATTGCATAGGAGCCGCAAGCGGCCGCGACGGTCAGAGAACCTGCGTGCGGGACAACTGGCCGCGAATGCTGCATCGGCCGCACAAGAAGTGAAGCACTCCGGGAATCCGCCGCTCAGACCAGCCCGTTCGACGCGCGTCACGCCCTTCCGTGCGAAGGTTCGTCGCCTCGATTCTAGCATCACCCCCCCGGCTGGCCCCCTCGCCCGACGCCAGGCCGGCCCGCGACCGGCTGTCCACGCACCCCTGAGTCGGCCCACCAGGAGGCGCTGTTCCGAAGCACGGACCCAAGGTTCGATGACGATGCGGCACGAAGCAGATCGCTTGGCCGGCTTCCCGTCGCCGCATGAAGGTCGCCGCGCCGCGCCTCATCCGAGGCGGCTGCGTCCGGCGGGCGGAATGCGATACGCTTGCGCCATGATTCGGACCCGTGTCATCGGCTGCGCGCGAACCCTGAGAGTCCGGTCCCGGGAGGATCGCCCAGGCGCCCGGCACGAGCAGACGAGGTCACTGCGTTCCGATGAATGGGCCGCAGGTCGACACGATCTTGCGGGGGCCTCTTGCCTCCCCCAACGGTGTCCGATCGCTGCGGAAACTCCGGCGGAAGAACGGTAGTGCCGAAGGACCTTCACGCGGAGGAGCGCGTCTACACTCCAGAGTCGGAGTTGCGGCGTCCCCTGCGCCTCCTGCGCAGCATGGGCTCAGACGTCCTCGCGGGCAGAGAGCTGGCCTGGCGCCTCTTCGTGCGAGACACAGCGGCTCAGTACAGGCAGTCGGTGCTGGGCTACTTCTGGGTGATCATACCGCCGCTCACGACGAGCCTCATCTTCATCCTGCTGAACTCGGCGAACGTGCTCGTCAGCAAAGATCTGGGGATGTCGTATCCGGTCTACGTTCTCACGGGCACCGTCTTCTTCGGGCTCTTCTCTGACGGCATGGCTGCGCCACTGCGGGCTGTGACAGCTTCGAAGTCGCTGCTGATCAAGGTCCGATTCCCACGCGAGGCTCTGCTGCTCACCGCGTGGGCACAGACGCTGCTGAGCTTCCTCATAAGGACCGCGCTTCTCATCGTCAGCCTCGCGCTGCTGCGCGCGCACATCTCACCTACGGCCCCCCTCGCGCTCATCCCGTGCTTCAGCCTCATGCTCTTCGGCATGATGCTCGGCGTGATGATGGTGCCGCTCGGCGCCCTGTACCAGGACATCACCTACGGCCTGGTGCTGCTGACCAGCGCGCTCATGCTCGTGACGCCGGTCGCGTTCGCGCCCCCGTCGAGCGGCGCTCTCGCCTGGATCATGCGCTACAACCCGTTGTCCCCCCTGGTGTTGTCTGCCC
>CAIWHY010000213.1 GCA_903912585.1 uncultured Thermoleophilia bacterium
CGCCCTTTCTCTCTTGGCTGTTGCTCTCGCGGAAGGCACCCCGGCATTGCGGGACTCTGAATATGTCCATCAGACTGCGCTTGTGACACATTTCTTTATGTTTGCCAACGCGCACCAAATCGTGTATACCTTCACAAGCTTCGATACCCCCACGGGTTCTCGAGGCGGAGCCACCGACATGGGCATGGGGAAACGACAGCACCGGCATCTCACTTTCGCGCACCTTCTTCGTGCGCGATCCGCCTTCGCGCCCATCCCCAGCAAGCCTCACGAATCTCGCTCTGCGTCGCCCGGGCCTCGCACCGCGTGTTCGATCCATCGATCCGCTTCGGGAAGGGAGGTGATTCGATGACAGCGGACAAGCTTCTCTTCCCCATCCATACGACAAAGCACAAGGAGGTGACCATGGTAAAACGCATTGCAGTCTCAGCGATCGTCCTGGCCGCCTTCTTGATCTTGGCGGTACCGGCGTTCGCCTTCAACGGCTACCGCGGTGACTACACGACGAGCGCCGCCTGCGCCGTCTGCCACCAGTCCGGTCAGCCGGCCAACGCGCCCAAGGTCTACAACGACTGGGCGGCCACCAAGCACGGCACCGACGCCGAGGGCGTGTCGGCCGGCCAGAGCTACCCTAACGGCTCCACCTGCGGCGGCTGCCACACGTCCAACTACGCCCCGAGCAAGGCGGTACCGACACCGGTAGCAACGACGACGCTGCCCGCCTCCAGCAGTGCGACACCGTCGCCCGTGCCGACTGCAGGGACCATCTCGTGGGGCGCAGCGATCCCGAGCCCGTTCCCGGCTCAGGCTCTCGGTGAGGCTCCGTATTCGGAGGCCGACATCGGCTGCTCCTCGTGCCACTACGGCGCCAACGTCAACGGGACGATCGCCAATGCTGGCAACGACCCAGGCGACACGGCGCACACCGCGGCACCGGTGGCCTTGGCCGACGCCGACATCTGCGGCACGTGCCACTCGCGCTACGCCTACACGGTGAACACGTTCGCCGTCACGCCGATCCCCTACGTCAAGGTGTCCGGGTCACCGCCAGGCTCACCGATTCCGAATCCGACCCCGACGTCGCTGATCCAGCCACAGATGGCCCTCGACTACCCGGTGCTCCACGGCAAGGCCCTGAGTTCCTATCTCAACATCCCCGTCTCGGGCTGGACTCCGACGCCGTCGGCGACAAAGGCCTCCGGCCTCCAGATCTACTGGTCGTACAACGGCTCGCCGACCGTGTGGCAGTCTGTGGGCCACGACGGCAGCGCCGCCCAGTACCCCGAGTGGAAGGCCGAGAAGCACGCCAGCGCGCTAGTCGACCTCAAGGTCGCCGTGGGGCCAAACCCGCCCGCGAGCTGCCTGCAGTGCCACTCCGCCGACTATCGCAACGCCCCGAGCGCCGCGAAGCCGACAGGGGCCCAGGCGCAGTACGGCATCACCTGCGTCGGCTGCCATACGCCGCACAACGCAGGCCAGGCCAAGGGCGTGTGGGACGACGGCTTCGACACCCAACTCGTCGGTGATCCTGCCAACCCGAGCGACCTCTGCAGCACGTGCCACAACGACCAGAACGGCGACGCCGTCGTGGCCGCCGGCTCGAGCGTGTACGAGAACCAGAAGGAAGTCATGAACGGCACCGGCGCCATCGGCGTGCCGAACGGCCTCCTGGCGAGCAACCACAACAACAAGTGCATCGAGTGCCACATGCCGCCCACCAGCTACGGACGCGGTGCGCCGCAGCTCGGCGGCAACCACACGTTCAAGGTGATCTACCCGGTAGTCGCTGCCAACGCGAAGTCCACCGGCGCAGCCGGCCTCGCGATGCCGTACTCGTCCTGCAGCACCTGCCACAACAAGCCCAGCGATCCGCTGGCCACCGGCATGCAGCCGATCGCCGATACTCATCAGGCGACGATGCATTCCTGGTACAACACGGTCACGACCGACCTCGTCGCGGCCGGTCAGCGCATGGGCTTCGCCCACACCGCCTCCGCCACCGACTACATCTCGTGGCTGAACGGTCAGCTCAACGACAAGGGTGCCACCACCTGGACCCCCGACGAGCTGAAGTGGCAGCAGGCCTTCACCGACTGGACCTACACGGCGGCCGAGGGTAGCTGGGGTATCCACAACTACTCCTACTCGCTGCTCGTGATCCAGACGGCCGACACGCTTGCCAACCAGGCCGGCAAGACCCCGCAGTCCCTGACGCTCAAGCTCTCCAAGACGAGCGTCAAGAAGAACACCAAGGTCACCTTCTCGGGTACGGTCAGCCCCGCGACCGCGGGCACTGTCCAGATCCAGAAGAAGTCACACGGCGTCTTCAAGAACTGGAAGAGCGCCAAGCTCTCCAACGGGAAGTACTCCATCAAGGTCAAGATGACCAGCAAGGGTACCTTCTACTACAAGGCCTACCTGGCGCCGAACCCGTCCTATGCGGGCAACACGACCAAGCAGGTCACGCTGAAGGTCAAGAAGTAAGACCGTCAGTCGCCGGCCCCAGGGCCACGCCGCTGTCGCCGAAAGGGCGGCTCCCCTCGCGGGGAGCCGCCCTTTCTCTTGGTCCGGCCGGCGCGCGCGGCGCCGCGATCAGCGCGCCGCGGCAGAAGCACCTGCCGAATCGGCTGCCGAAACGGCTGCCGAAACGGCTAATCTCCTGCCGAACCCTACACTTCCTCAGCGGCAGGCTGTAGAATGTATCGCGCGAGCCGTCCTTGGCTCGCGCGAGTGGTCAGCCGCGCCGCTCACCAGCGCGGTCTCTCGGGGGCTCGCCGCCCCCGTCGTCTCAAGGGGCGAGACACGCACTGTGGGGTGATACCCAGCTTCAACCCGCCACGCTGAGTCCTGGTTGAGACGTCTCAGCGCCGTGAAGCCGTACCAGGCGGCCAGCGGCGCTTGGCATGTACGAACGACTAGCCCGCCTGCCCGCCCGCACCCTCGGGCGCGCCCAGCGGGCAGGTGTAAGGAGAGAACGCAGAATGCAGGATACCAAGGTCGATCCCAAGCTCGTCGCGGAACTCACCGAGCGCGAGGAGAAGCGCCTCGAGGACAGCACGCCCAAGTCGTACGAGCTCTTCAAGCGCGCTTCCCAGCACATGCCCATGGGCGTGGCGTCCACCTATCACGCGCGCGACCCGTACCCCGTGTACTTCACGCACGGCAAGGGGCCGCACATCTGGACCGTCGAGGGCCAGGAGATCGCCGACTTCCACAACGGCTACGGCTGCATGGTCCAGGGCCACGCCCATCCGCTGATCGTCGAAGCCATCCAGAAGCGCGCCCCGCTGGGCACGCAGTTCGGCCTCCCCACGGAAGATGCCATCACCATGGCCGAGCATCTCTCGGGCGCCTTCAAGCTCCCGCAGTGGCGCTTCGTCAACTCGGGCTCCGAGGCCACGATGGACGCTATCCGTGTGGCTCGCGGGTTCACGGGTCGTGAGCCCCTCGTCAAGATGTTCGGGTCTTATCACGGTCACCACGACTACGTGATGGTGTCGCTCGGCGTCAAGGACTTCGGCGAGGTCGGCCCGCGGGACAACTACAAGTCGATCTCCTACGGCGCCGGCATCCCGCAGTGCTCCATCGACCTCACCGTCGCGGTGCCGTTCAACGACATCGAGAACATGACCAAGCGCATCGAGCGGATGGTCGCCGAGGGCAACGCTCCGGCTGCGCTCATCATGGAACCCGCCATGATGAACCTCGGCGTCGTGCTCCCCGACCTCGAGTTCCTGAAGGCCGTGCGGGCCGTCACCAAGAAGCACGGCATCGTGCTGATCTTCGATGAGGTCAAGACCGGGATCTGCACCGCTCGCGGCGGCGCCGTCGAGCGCTGGGGCGTTCTGCCCGACATGATCTGCCTCGGCAAGGCACTCGCCGGCGGCACCCCCTGTGGCGCGATCGGCGGCACCGAGGAGATCATGGCCAAGGTCAACGACGGCACGGTCTTCCAGGTCGGCACCTACTCGGGCAACCCGCTCAGCATGGCCGCCGCCCGGGCGAGCTTCGAGCAGGTCATGACCGATGAGGCCTACACGCACCTCAACCACCTGAACGACCGCATCATCGCCGGCTGCGACGCCGTCTGCGCCAAGTACGACTTCCCCGGCTACACCGTCGGCATCTCGTCCAAGGGCTGCGTCAACTTCGCCAGCGGCAAGATCACCGACTACGAGTCGTTCATCAAGCACCAGGACCACGAGCTCGTGGCGCTGGCGTGGCTGTACAACTTCAACCGCGGCATCATCATCGCTCCCGGTCGCGAAGAGGAGTGGACGCTCTCGATCACCCATACCGACGCCGACATCGACCTCTACGTGTCGGCGTTCGACGAGCTCATCCACGACGTCACCGCCTGACGGCGGACGACAAGTGAGGGGCGGCCGCCGCAGGCGGGCCGCCCCAGCGCGCGCAAAGGGCGGGCGGCCTCTCCACGGGCCGCCCGCCCTCTTTCGTGCGTCTCAGTCTCCGCCCGGCTCCGGGCCGGCGGCGCCCACTCCGGGCCGGGGGCTCACGCTCCGGGCCGGGGGCTCACGCTCAGTGCGGCTCCGGGCCCGCGGCGTCCACCGGGCTCTCCGAGATGTCGTCGAGGAGCTGGCTGACCTCGGCCCAGACGCTGTCGCGATGAGCCTGGAGCTCGACGTCGTCGTCGGCCCGGCTCTGGCGCTCCGCCTTGACGAGCACGACTCCAGCATCGGCGAGCTTGCCGAGGATGCTGACGACGGTGATCTCCTCGAGCCTGCTGGCGAGCGTGATCTCGCGCACGGTGCGCTGCCCGTCGACCTGCCCGAGCACCATGAACTCGTCGCGGCCCATGGTCAGGGGGCTGCGGGGCAGCGTCTGGTAGTCACTGTTGCGCACCAGCACCGTGTTGGACTGGCCCAGCATCTCGGCGGCGAGGCAGTAGGCGCCGCCCAGGGCCGAGATCTCGAGCAAGACCGACTGGGCATCGATGGTGATGAAGTCCACGGGGGCCGCCTTGGGATCACGCACGAAGACGAACGTGCCGGAGGTCTCGAGCTTGGCGGCCACCAGCGTGTTGGCGACCTGGCGCGAGAGCACGTCCAGAAGGTCGGCCTGCCGCACATACCCGCTCTCCACGAGGATCGTGCCCAGCGGGCGCGGGCTCGCCTCTTGCCTCCCGAGCGCCTCCCGAAGCTGGGCCTCGTTGATGAGAGCACGCCTGAGGAGCTGGCTGCCGATCGCCGTGTCGGTCGCGACGCGCGTGGAATCCCGCGTCTCGGCGATGCGCCCGCGCACGAAGTGCACGTCGGTGAGTCTCCGGGGGCACTCGACGTGAAGCGTGCCGGAGCTCCGCGCCTGCCCCAGCATCTGGAGGATCTCGACGACGCCAAAGGTATCGAGTGTGCCGTGCATCGCCAGCGAAGTCTATAATCGGCGTGCATGAACGTCGACCTGCACACGCACACGTACCCGGCGTCGGACTGCTCGCGGATCCCGTATCGCGACTACGTAGGCTGGTGCGTCGCCAACGGCGTCGAAGGCGTGGCGCTCACCAATCACGGTGACGTCGACGACAACCGCAAGCTCGAGGGGGCGCTGGCGGCCGAGGGCGTGCTGCTGCTCCACGGCAGCGAGATCAGCACGCTGTACGGCGACTTCGTGGTGTTCTCGCCGGACCTCGACTACCTCGCCGGCTTTCGCGCCCTCCAGGACCTGCCGCACGCGGAGGACCTGGACGAGAACGCGGCGCTCGTGTGGGTCCACCCGGGAGCGGGCGGCGGGCGCAGTCACTCCGCCTATTTCAGCGGCATCGAGCGCATGGTGGCGCACGTCGTCGACGGCGTCGAGGTCTTCAACGGCAACTGGCTCGGCGAGCGCTACGTGGCGGTCGCCGAGCAGGTCGCGGCGCGGCTCGGCGTGGCGCGCACCGCCGGCAGCGACGCCCACGACGCCGCGCGGCTCATGACCTGCTACACGGAGCTGCCGGACCCGGTGCGCTCGACGGCCGACCTGGTGGACGCCATCAAGAGCGGCGCCACGATCCCCCATCGCCGCGCCACGCCCGGCCGCCGGCGCCGGCTCGGCATCTTCTAGGAGGTCCCGTGCGAAGCTTCGAGGTACGCACCCCGCGCAGAGTCGCGTTCGTGGACATCACCGCTCAGGTCACGGCGGCCGTCGAAGGGCACGGCGAGGGCGCGGCGGTCGTGTACGTGCCGCACACGACCGCCGGCGTCACGATCAACGAAAACGTGGACCCGTCGGTGCGGGCGGACCTCGAGATGGCGCTCGAGCGCCTCGTGCCGTCGGATCTCCCCTTCACGCATCTCGAGGGCAACTCGGACGCGCACACCAAGGCCAGCCTGATGGGCAGCAGCGCCACCATCCCGCTGGCCGGGGGGCGGCTCCAGCTCGGCACCTGGCAGGGCATCTACCTCGCCGAGTTCGACGGGCCGCGCACGCGCCGCGTGCTCGTCAGCGTGCTGGCAGCGCCCTGACGCGGCGCCGCGCGGGCGGCCGATGCGCTCGCGCCCCGTACTTGCGGGCGCACGCGACGAGAGGCCGGTCCTAGCGGCCCAGCGCGGTCTCGAAGTGGTGCTTGAGCGGCTCGGCGTCGAGCCGCCCGCCGCCGTGCTTGAGCAGCAGGCGCTCGGCCGGGAAGTGCTGGCCGTCGGCCCACATGCCCTTGAGCCAGTCCCCGGCGGCAGGATTGACGAACCAGTCGGCGCCATACCGGTCCTGCAGGATCATGCGGAACGAGCCCTCGAGCATCCAGGCGCGCAGGTAGCTGGCGCAGTAGAAACTGTCGTCGACGTCCACCAGGTAGTTGGCCTCGGGGACTTCGATCATGGTGGCGGCGCTGAGGAACTCCGAGTAGAGCGCCGCCATGCCGTCCAGCGAGCCGGTCTGCAGGTGAAGCTCCGTCTCGTAGCAGAGCTTGGCGGCGTAGCGGCGCATGAAGTAGAGGTCGTTGACGTTGGCGAAGCGCAGGTACTCGTCGACGTCGGTGAAGTCGAGGTAGCGCGCCAGCCACTCGCGGTTGAGCACGAGATGGTCGAAGGTGAAGGCGAAGCCCTCCGTGACCGCGTTGTCGCCGAGGTGGCGGTATTCGAACGGCAGGCCGGCGTCGACGTGCGCGAAATGCTCCGTGTGGCCGGCCTCGTGGAGGAGGGCGGCGTAGTCTTCCTGGCCGCCCTGGGGAAGCACCACGAGGTAGATCTCGCCGGGGACGCGGACCGGCGCGCAGAAGGCGCGCGGCGACTTGAGCTTGCGGACCTCGGTGTCGACGTGCACGTTGCTCTGGGCGTCGAGGTCGATCTGGAGTCCGGCGAGGGTCGCGCGCAGGGTCGGGACGAGGCCGGCGCGCGTGAACACGTCGTCGAAGCCCGGAGCCCGCCAGAGATACGGCAGGTCGGCGTACGCGAGCTCGGAGTAGGGCACCCCCATGCGCTCGCGCGACAGCCGATCCATGACGCGCGAGTAGAGCCCTTCGGTCGCCCTGAGAAAGCCCTCCATCTCCGCGCGCAGCAGGCCGTAGTCGAGCCCCTTGACCTCCGAGTACAGCTCCCGGTAGTGCGGATAGCCGAGCTCCAGGGCGAGCTCGTGGCAGCGACGCCAGACGCGGTCGAGGAGCGGGTTGAGGAGCTCGCCGGTGGCGGCGAGGCGCGCCTCCTGGATGCGGCCGCGGCGCGCCCCGTCGGCCTCGTTGGCCTGGGCGACGCCGGCCTGGCGCAGCCCGATGCTCTCCCCGTCGACGGTGATGGTCGCGGCGCCCTCGGTGTTGGCGACCTCGTCGCCGAGGTGCTTGGTCTGCTCGCCCATGAAGCCGTCCACGGTGAAGGCGAGCAGGTACGCCAGCCGGCGCTTCTCCTCGTCCTTGGCGGCCTGGTAGATGCCCTCGAGCTCGTCGATGGCGGCCTTGGTGAAGAGCTCGGGATAGCGGTCGTAGACCGCGGCCGTGTCGCACGTGGGCTTGCGGCCCGAGAAGTGTTCGTAGTACTCCAGGTCGAGCGCGCCGACGAACTCCTCGGCGCGCCGGCGATAGGTCTCGAGATCGAGCGCGGTCACGGGCTTCTCCTTGGGCGCGGTCATGAGCCGGCAGCGGGCCGCCGGGGCTCGCCCGACTCTACCAGTTCGTGCCCGGCGTCCACAGCCAAGGGCACGGTCTCGGAGGTGGACAATCACCGGTCGCCGCGGCCGGGGGCAGCAGGTACACTTGCCCCCATGCCGCCGCACCCCGGAGACCAGCTCGAGCTCGAGATCACGACGCTCGCCTACGGCGGCCAGGGCGTGGCGCGCGTCGACGAGTTCGTGCTCTTCGTGCGCGGCGCCGTGCCCGGCGATCGCGTGCTGGCCAAGGTGACGCGGCGCAAGAAGTCATACGGCGAGGCGCGGATGGTGGAGCTCCTCTCCCCCTCCTCGCGCCGCATCGCGCCGGTCTGCGGCCACGCCGCCGACTGCGGCGGCTGCGAGTGGCAGACCCTCTCCTACGAGTCGCAGCTCGAGTTCAAGCAGCAGCAGGTTGTGGAGTCGCTCACGCGCCTCGGCCACCTCGAGGGCTACGAGCTGGAGCCGATCCGCGGCATGGACGACCCCTGGCGCTATCGCAACAAGATGGAGTTCTCGTTCGGAGAGGCCGAGGACGGCGCGCTGCTGCTCGGCCTGCACCGCCGCGGCTCGTGGCAGGACATCATCGAGACCACCGACTGCATGCTCGCCTCGGCGCGCATGAACCGCGCCCGCGCGGCGGTGGCCGCGGCGAGCCGTGAGCTCGGCCTGCGGCCGTTCGGGCGCGAGCACCACCACGGCCTCCTGCGGCACCTCGTCGTGCGCGAGGGGCTCGCCAGCGGCGACCTCCTCCTCAACCTCTTCGTGTCCGCGCGCTTCCCGGAGGAGAAGGAGTTCGCCGGGCGCGTCGCCGCCGACTGTGGCTGCAGCTCGTTCGGCGTCACCGTCAACGCGACGCCCGCGGACGCGGCCGTCGGCGACGGCCCGCACATGCTCCTCGGCGAGCCCTACCTGCGCGAGCGCCTCGCCGGGGTCGACCTGCAGGTCCCGGCGACCGCCTTCCTGCAGACCAACAGCCGCATGTGCGAGGTGCTCTACGACACGGCGCTGCGCTTCGCCGGCGCCGAGCCCTCGCGCCCCGCCATCGACCTCTACTGCGGCATCGGCTCGCTCAGCCTGCCGCTGGCGCAGCGGGCGCGGCAGGTCCAGGCGGTCGAGATCCAGGAGGAGGCGATCGCGGCCGCGCTCGAGAACGCGGCGCTCAACGACGTCGCCAACGTCGACTTCTACGCTCACGACGTGCGGCCGCTGCTCCGCTTCCCCCCGCACCCGACGCTCGACGCCGAACGCGCCAACGAGGCCGACCGGCCCGCGGTCGTGCTCGTCGACCCGCCACGCGCGGGGATGGCCCGCAAGGCCCTGCAGCGCGCGGCCGCCCTCGGCGCCGACCGCTTCGCCTACGTCTCCTGCAACCCGACGACGCTGGCCGGCAACGGTGCCCAGCTCGCCGAGCTCGGCTACAGGCTGGAGCGCGTGGCGCCGATCGACATGTTCCCGCAGACGCACCACATCGAGACGGTGGCGCTCTTCCGGCGCCAGAGCTAGAGGGGGAACCGGCAGGGCGTGCGGCCGGGCTACGTCCAGGCCCGCGCTCGGCTGCCGTCGCGGCCAAGGCTCACTCGGCGCCGGCCGGCCTCCGCACCTTGCGCCAGATGAGGTCGCCGTTGACGGCGAGGAACGCGACCGAGAGCAGCGGCAACGCCGGCAGCGCCGTCCAGTACATCGCCGCGGCGATCGTCGCCAGGAACGAGCCCACCATCGCCACGGCGCTCCAGCCCACCCGGAGCCCGAAGCGCCGCGCCGCCCCCAGGTAGAGCGCGAAGAAGATGACGTCGCTGATGCCGAGGCCCGTGTACGCCTCGTCGTAGGAGTAGCCCAGCCAGGTCACGGCGACGGTGAAGTAGCCGACCACCACCGGGCCCTTGCCGAGCAGCGCCTTGGTGGGCCCGACGGCCACGCTGACGATGTCCACGACCGCCGAAACGCCCGCCACGATCACGATCCAGCTCAGCTGCTCGAGCTCCTCCGCGATCCAGATGCCCAGCGCGCCGGCAGCCACGATCTTGGCGACGCTGGCGAGCGGCACGAGGTGCAGC